>JAEINL010000121.1 GCA_016342655.1 Sphaerochaeta sp.
CTCGGACTTTCCGAACCACTGATAAAGGAATCGAGGAAGGTGGGAAGACCGAAAAAGGCAAAGACTGAACCAGAAAAACCCAAAAGACCTAGGGGCAGGCCCAGGAAAACCCCAGAGCCTCAAGCTAAGATAGAATAGCTATAGTACATTTTATTGGGAAACTTTTATTCCATCTCATCAATGACACTGATGAATAGCTTAACCGCCTCAGGGTCAAAATGGCTTCCAGAAAGACGCTTGATTTCCTCAACGACCTTTGCCCTTGGCCAACCTTTACGGTAAGGACGATCAGAAAGCAGGGCATCCCAGACATCGACTACCGCGAACAACCTAGCTGCCAACGGTATTTCCTTTTCCTTCAAACCACGAGGATACCCGCTCCCGTCCCATTTTTCGTGGTGACAATACGGAATATCCAAAGCAGGTCGAAGATATTCGATAGGATAGAGCAAATCATAGGCGAATTGCGGATGTTTCCTGATGGCTTCCCAGTCACTATCCGAAAGTTTTTCTTTTTTAAACAGAATAGAGTCAGGGATACCCATTTTCCCGATATCGTGAAGTAGGGCTCCCCTGCGGACATTGATTAACTCATCTTTTGACATGCCACTGAGACCACAGAGCCTCATTGTCATTTCGGTAACTCTAAAACTATGGTTCTCAGTATCCTTGTCCCTAAGATCGAGAGCCCGAGACCAACCTTCGATTGTTGACTCATAAGACATGATTAGTTTCTGGTTCGATTTTTCCAGATCTGTAAAGAGAGTCGAATTGTCGATTGCTATTGCGATCTGTTGGGCAATGGTTTTGATCAAAGAATACCTGTTATCATCCGGTTTGATGTTTTCTTTGAAAAACACCTCCAATACTCCATTGACTTTGTCTTTCACAAGAAGTGGTTCTACGTGGTACCAATTGAAACCTTCTGCCATTGCCATTTCTTTCCGTGAATACCCGGTTTTGGGATCTTGAAGATTACAAATACTGTTTGCTGTTTTTTCAAGTGCAGCTTTTCCAACAAGACCCACTCCGAGAGGGATACAGGTTCGTTGAATCTCTAGGGATTTGAAGCCTTTACCTTCTGCATATTCCAGACTCTGGGTGTCAGCATTGAAAAGCAAAACTGAAGAGGCATCAGCACCTAACTGAAGGTTAATCTGATCCAAGATATAGCCAAGTGTTTTGGAAATATGATCCCTTGCGGTTATGGCTTGATCGATATGAAACAAGGTCTTCAAGAACTCGTATTGCTTGGAGAGGGATTCTGCACTCTTCTTCTGTTCTGTGATATCTTCCCCTAAAGCGGAAAACCCGATAATGTTCCCTTTCTCATCTCTTTGGAGTGTATTGTTACAATGAATCCAACGGGTTTCCCCACTATAGGTAATGAGGGATAATTCTGTCTGGTTTGGGATTTCCCCTTGTGTGACTGATTCGAGGAACCGTTGATGTTCCTGTCTGGTATCAGAAGCGAAAAAACGTTGGCAAAAATCAGTGCCAAGAATCGCATCCCGGCTCCAGCCTGTTGCTGACAGGAAAAAATCATTGCAATAGGTGATTTCCCCTTTGGTGTTGAGAATAATGGCTAAGAGATTAGCATCATCAAGAAGATTGCGATAGCGAGATTCGTTCATTTTTGAAAGAGAATAAAACTTTTGGGCAAAAAATACAGTTAAGCTGGCAAGTAGGGAAAGCATCAGAGCAATGGCTATTTCACCATAGAATATATTTTGAATAGCCTGAATTGATGCTTTTGTTGGGGAACAGGTAACAGAAATATCAGCATTTTTCTGCAATGATAAACGCTGTGTGGCCATGAGTTTTATATTTGGCTCTTCCCAATTGCTGGAATTATAGATTACCTCACCATTCTTTTTGGCCTGAATCATGAACCCCTCAAGATACGTGTCTTCAAATGGCTGTATCAATTTTGCAAAATTAATCGAACTCAGAACAAACCCTTGGAAGGCATTCCCCTTGAGAACCGAAAACCATTGGGTTATCGATGACTTCCCAACTTGAACCGTGTTGGCGTTTTTATGCAATCGAATCTCATTTCCTTCGATAGGGACAATGTCTTTAATGAAGAAGTTTTGGTCTACCCAGGCAAGGAATGCAATTTCCTTGAATGAGGTATTCAGAAATTGGGCATCACCAAGCCACAACGTCCTCTCAGAGGAATAATCCAAGTACGTCAAACGATTGATACTACTGGATAATGCCTGGTACCTAATTTCAGCAGCCCTCACAACCGAAATAGCGGCTGTCTCAGTCTTTAAACCCAGTTGAACGGTATTTTGAAGTTTTTGTGTAACTGGGATGAAGATAGAGAGGAACAAGAAAAGGCAAACCAAAATTATCAAAAACGCATCTTTGGTTAGGTAATGAAGGTTGAATGAAAAAGGTTTGTCCGACTGCTTGTTCCTCATGAAGGCTCCTATCTAAAAATGCGCTTTACTGTATGTCTCAAGCCTTGTATCATCAATGATCAATCCTTTTTATATAAACAATCTAATTATCTGTAGAATTCCAAATATTCTCAAGAGTCTTGTAGCCATAATTCGTAAGTTCATTCAAATATTGCTCCCAATAGGTTTCAACATCCAACTCACCTGTGATAAATTTAGTACAGGTTTCCGATACATAGAGATTGAGGGGCTGTAAAAGCATATTGGTTGCTTTCAAAGAATCTTCTCCGATGATCAACGGTGGGATCGCCTCTGTTGTCTCCATGTTCAAAAGGGATTCATTGAGGAATGCTACAATTCCCTCTGGCTTTTTATAATCCTCATATTCTTCATTCTCAACAATGTCAAAAAAGGCCTCGAGCCCGTATTCTGTCTTGGGATTGACAGTACCTGTAGGATTTTTAGGAGTCGCAATTGTGGGGAGAAAGGCTTTTCCTTCCCCACCCTCTTTAAACGTAACACCTTCAACTCCCCAATAGGTAAGCGTCTGGCCTTCTTCTGAGTATAAGGCCCAATCGAGGAATTGGAGAAGTTCCTTGAAATAAGGTTTGTCTTTTACCTGTGCCGACAGGGCAACGCCTTTCCTGAAAGAGCCCACAGGGGGCAAAGCCCGAATACCCATTGGACTTTCAGGTACAGGTAGGGGAACCCATTCACCGTTAGGATATCCATGTTTTCTCAGCTGTTCATTCCAGTTATTAAAGCCTGACGTCACCCAGGTAACGGTAACAAGAACCCGTCCATCCTGGATTTTTCCATAAAAGTCATTTTCAGTTTGCGTAAAAAACTCGGGGTCAAGAATTCCTGCCTCATAGCAACGATTGAGAAAAATATACATTTCTTTGAAATTCTCTGTAGATGGGGCATATACCCATCGATTAGTTTGTGCATCGAAAAACTGATTTCCTCTCCAGCCTGCGGGTATTCCAAAGCCTGCACCTATCATGGAAAACAGATGTGCTCCACCCCAAGTGGCTGAGATTGGAGTAGTGAAAGGATATTTTTCCTTGAGAAGTACCAGGGAGTCAAACAATTCGTCATAGGTTCTGGGGGCTTCAAGATTATTTTCTTCAAATAGGTCTTTCCTGTAAATCCATTGTTGTACTTGGATTTTGCGTTGAAATCCTGGGAAAAGGTAATACTTGCCGTCTTTCATCTTCAAGCTTTCCAATTCATTGTACAGATCGTGTGATTCTATATATGCTTTGAAAAAGGGCATTTGATCATAATAATCACTGACAGGCAACAAGAATCCCTTGTTGGTAAACTCAGAAATGGGTTGTGGCCAGACTTTGAGGATGATATCCGGTGAAGGTTCTGTTTCAAGTGCAATAGTGATTGCATTTTCATACCGTGCGTCATCGGCAACTTGAATATCAAACATGACATTCTTTCGCTCTTTATATTCCTTGAGAACAAGCCAGTCTTCTTTCAGAGGGGCTGCTTTTGTTTCATTGAAAAGCATTGAAAAAATAAGTGGCTCAGATTCCAGGACTTTCTGTTTTTGCGAACAACCTTGCAGTACCAATATACAAAACATACAGAATAGGAGCAATTGTGACATTTTCTTTTTCATACTGTAACTCCTATGAGTTTCATATATTTATAGTACCCTAAATTGTTTCAGAAATATATAGGCTGGGTCACGTCAAAATATGTATACGATTGCACATGAATAGATCAGTTAAGGCCTCTCAATGCTGGTATGCAACCTTTGCATCAATCATTTGCCATTGTTCCCGGATGGTTTCCACTAAGGAAGGCGAACAGGAGTGAAGATCGCTGTGGCAGGTACAAACATGATGCCTCACATCGGCTTCTCGCGCTTGCGAACAGAAGAACTCTATCGTCCTTTAGAGGAGAACGGAATTGGTAAATTGAAGGAGAAGCTACGGAATTATAAGGTGCAGGCTCTGCTACAAGCCTTGTATACACATAGGCTAACCTTTTATATGTAATGGTCAAGCCTGGAATCGGTTTTGGCAATTTTAGGGATGGTTTTGCCCTACGTGGACTGATGAAAAAGCATAGGGTTACTACTGGTATTAAATATGCGTTAGGGCACAAACATATATCTTGTAAGATAGTATTGGTTTTGGATTTTCAATAGCCAATCCCTTGTCCTCTATCGAATGCCTCTCTCTTGCTTTATTAAATCATACGCATCCTGGATCTCCCTGAACTTGGCAGTTGCATGGGTGAGGAACTCCTCCCCCATACCTTTGGCTGCTAGGGTATCAGGATGGAACTCTATGCTCATCTTCCTGTAGGCACGCTTCACCTCTTCGTTGGTGGCAGCTTTGGTGAGGCCTAGGGTTGCATAGGAACGTTCCCCTGCAGAGGCAACCCCCCCATAGTTACGGCTCAAGGCATCAACGAAGGAGACAGGAAGGCGGAAGATCAAGGCAGCCCGCCGGATGAGAGCCTCTTCGCTAGAGGAGACTTTCCCATCAGCGGACGCTACCCGATAGAAGATATCCAACATGAGTTGGAGGATGTTCGGAGCATGGGCAAAATTCTGATAGAACTGGGAGGCGAACTGTTCAAACGTTCCCTCTCCGATCAAGGCTGCATTAAAGACCTTCCAAGCAGCTTCTTCTTCTCTCAAGCCCAAATGAAGGTCTGTACGGATAAACTCCTGCACCTTTTGTCGTTCATTCTCTGTAACCGTGCCATCGATGGAGGCAATGCGGGCAAGCATAGAAAAGGCTCCCACAAAGAACATCATCTGTGACTGATCTTGGGAGGCTTGGTATGTATCTGCCATTCCAGGACTGAGAGAACCAGCCTTATCGAACATATGCCCGAAGGCAATTCCAGCAATCATCCCAAGGGGCCCACCAAACATGAACCCTAGGGTACCTCCAAAGAGTTTTCCCATCCACGCCATATTTTTACAACTTATCTATCAGCATGGAGCATTTGCCGGAAGGGATGGGAAGGGTTTTCTTCTTTTTCTCGCCGAGAATCTCAATGGTGAAATAGTAGAGCTTTTCAGACTCGAGGCGAATTTCCCAGCCTCGTTCAGTCTTGTTGCTGAGAATTGTAATCATATTCCGTTTCAGTGAGAGGTTTTCGATACCCATCGCCTCAAGGGAAGGCATTACCCAGTAAACCGTCTTCCTAGGTAGGGAGATGTCAAGCCCGATGATGTTCTCTATCATCAGGGTGATGGTCACCAGACCTGCAAAAGGCATCAGACGTCTGCGAGGGAAGCCGGGAATATCCTTGGTTGTGGAATACCCTTCCTTATTGGGAAGATAGGCCTCCCACACATCGCCAATGTTCTCTGCATCAGGATGGAGGGTATCAAGCAAGTAGTACATGTGCCTGATGGCACACTCTCTTGCAAAGATAAACTGATTGAACTTCTCCAAAGCCTTGATAACAATAAACGTGTTTACAGAGAGCACCCCACCACAGTGACCATTTCCCTTTTCGCTAAAAGCAGGAGAGGAGGCAGGGACTCCAGGGAACGGGTTGTCTGTACCGAATTCCTTGGGATCATGCAAGTCTTCTATCATGTAGGCAGCACGCTCGTCATTGGGAATCTCGGCAAGCATCGCCCAGTAGGCTCCGATGAACTTGTTCTTAACCCTGTTCTCCTTGATATCGAGATCAAAGTAGAACTTCTTATCAGGATCCCACATCAGTGAGTTGATCCTGGTCTTCAGGGAAAAGTAGAGCCTCTTATAGCGAAAGCTCAATTCCTTGTCGTTGAGAATATCACCTATTGCCGACATGTAGAGGGCATTCACCGCAAGCTGTGCGTTGAAGTCTAGGGGATAGTAGACCCTGTCACGAGGAGTGTTTCCGCTTTCACATGAGGAGATGGGAACGGAATACAGCCCATTGGGTTTCTGAAAGGTAGTCTGAATCCAAGAGAAATATTTCTCCAAGATAGGGACGATCTCTTTCAGCCTTTTCTTATTTCCTACCTTATGGTAAAATCCGTATTCAACGTACGCAAATAACGGAGGGGAGATTCCTTCAGGGTTCGCAGAGGTAAAAACCGGGGAACCATTCTCGATGGAGTATTCACCTCGAATTGCTCCGTTTTCTTCTTGTTTCTGATAGAAAAAGTCTATCAACGGGAACGGCGAGTTGTTCTGGTTGCTGTATACAAGAAAAAGAGCGGAAAAACAGGACAAGTACTGATTGAATGTGGTCTGGTCGGGATAGGAAAGATAGGACCCTGAAAACCCGTTGTCTTCAGTCCCTTGCTTCCAAAGTTCGTCAATCCATACCCAAGACCTGTCATACATATCGACAAAATCCTGATCATAAAAATGTACGAACGGTACCAAATCCTTTATCAACTGGGGGACTCCTTACTATATGTGCCATTACTGGTAAAACTACAAAAGACGCGCATTTTTTAGAATATACTCTCTTTTCTGAGAAGTCAACCGGATTTGGTTGATCAGGGTGTAGATAGTTTTTCGGGGTAAATGGGTAGAGGACATCAGAATCGTGGAATCGTCTTGAGATCCTTGTAATCCA
>JAEINL010000122.1 GCA_016342655.1 Sphaerochaeta sp.
TTTTCCGTTCTCTTTCCCTTCCCTACGCTTGCCTTCTCATAAATCGCGGGCCGCCCAGCTTCCTGTGCTTCCCAGCCCCTTCTCTGAGGCGCCCGGTCAACTTACCCGATTTCCCGCCCTTCGGTCAAGGCCCTGCGGCCCTTTCTTCCAAGCTTTCCAACCGGCCCTCGCCTGCCGAATAAGATGGGATACTACCCGTATGCTCCCATCCTGTCCACCCCCTTTTGGAAAATTTGCCAAATATAGTGCGCAATGCCTCCTCGGCCTCCCTTTCCCTGCACCGCCTTGGTGGTTTCTGCTCCATCCTTGCCATGCATCGCCTCCAAACATTCCTAAAAAAGTTTTTCCGGACAGCTTCCATCCGCCACATTTTTTTTTGGAAACCTGAGGGATTTCTTTAACCCGGAGTCCCTTCTTTTTTTGTTTTCTGGGAAATTCTCTACCAATGAAAGGTATCAATACCCCAGGGCAAGCCCTGGGAAAAGGAGGCGTTGCCTCCTTTCCCGCCCCAAGGGGCTCACGTATCTTACCTTGCTTTCCCTTGCACAGTGTTGGTAGCCATGGCTAGAGAGATTGCATCCGTGGCCAATGATACTTGGAATACCTAGGAACCCTTCAAATCTCAGTGTGTGCTCGATTGGTACTGTTTAACACCCTCCCTCTACACATGAAGCAATATGGGACAAAGGGCCTCTTTGGAGGTATGAACATCTACGCATACCAAAGCCGGGGATATTGTGGGGAAGCTGTAAGGATACAGGTTACTCCAAGCCCTCGCTCCATCTCTCTTTTGGGTCTGTCTGCCATACAGATGAGGCAGTTCAAGCTCAAGGCCAAAGCCTTGTTCTCCCTCATGGGCAAGGAGCAACCTACCGTCCTTATGCAAATCCCTCCCAACAGGGAATATGCAAGTATGGAACTGGCTATGTTGCTCGCCTTGCTCTTGAGCAGAGACCAATTGTTGGACACCTTGTGCCCGGACATCCTGGTTCTTGGCAAGACCAACCTCGATGGAAGCATCCCCCCGATGCCCACACTCCTTGATGCTAGAGAGGTTGCCTCTGCGAATGGGTGCAAGTTGCTCATAGCACCCACAACAGTGCTTCCTTATAAAGAAGAGAATCTGGAAATAGCCCAGTGCAGCGATATTGCTATGGCTTTACACCAGTGCAGACGCTTCGTTCTCTATCATGAGGGTGAACAGAAACACCTAGTAGAAGAGCCTGAAGGTTCCCCTATAAAACACCCCTTTGCAGGGATTATAGGCTTAGAGAAGGCAAAGAAAGCCCTCGCACTCAGTGCGGCTGGGACCTTGAACATTCTCCTGTATGGTCCTCCTGGAGGGGGGAAGACCCTATTGATCAATACCCTTGGAAAGTTACTGCCCCCACTCTCAGAAACGGAACGGGAAGAAATTGCCCGTATCAGAGGGGAAATACCAAAAACAAGACCAATTATTGAAATCCTCCCGCAGATGGGAGAGAAAGATATCTACAAGGGGAAAGAATCGCTCCTACACCTTGCCCATAGAGGGGTGCTCATTGTCGATGAGATTACCAACCAGAAAGAGAAAACCCTCAAGACACTCTCCTTCTTTCTGGAAAAACAGAGCTTTGGTTCCTACCCAGTCAGCTTCACCCTTGCCTCTGCCATGAATGGCTGCCCTTGTGGAAACATGGGAAGGGAAGATGAGCTGTGCATATGTAGCGAAAGACAGCGACAGCGGCACTGGAACAAAGTGGGATCGGCCCTTCTGGACAGGTTCGATATCTGCCTGAGCATACTACCGGAAGACCCCATGACCTCTCCCCTAGCCCAAGAGGATCCCAACCTCCTGGAAACCATCACAGAAGTATGGCAAAAACAACAAAAAAGAAGCGAACAGACATACCTTAAGCTCCTGCCTTTAGTAAGTACCAGCTTACAGGGAAGGAAATTAAGCATGCGATCGTGCCTATCTGCATGTAAGATGGCGACTGTCATTGCAGATTTCAGGAAAAGCGAAGTTGTCACCAAAGAAGATATGATTGAAGCGTTATCATATAAGACATATGGAATTGACCGACATTGGCGATAAGAGAAAAGGGTATAAAATATTTCCTGCAAGTAGTTGACACCAGTTCTTGCTTCCTGCTATAGTCCAATACGTTGCAGGGGCCGCTAGCTCAGTTGGTAGAGCAACGCCCTTTTAAGGCGTGGGTCACAGGTCCGAATCCTGTGCGGCTCAAAGTGCCTGTTACGTGTAGCATGCAAGACCATGTCTCCTTCGTCTAGTGGTTAGGACAACGGGTTTTCATCCCGTCAACAGGGGTTCAATTCCCCTAGGAGATGTAGCAACACTTAAGCTGTCGTTCAAACGACAGCTTTTTTCTTTTGGGCATCAAGCCTACCCGGATCTTTCTCGGAAGACTGTAACTCAACCTGTGAAACATACCATGCTCTACCAATCCAAGTGCCTGTGTAAAAAGATCATTCCCCAACGATGACTCTTTCAGGTGATCATATCAGTTTATAATGCTACCCACTCAAAACAGCGAAAGGCCCAAAATAAGGAGCCAGTATCAGGAAAACTAAGGCTGTACATACATGCGTACACCAAACTCAGCTCGCCATTAAAGCAAATCCTTCAGCTTCAATCTCACTACCTCTTTCTTATCGCCTAGAGTTCTCTCAATCCACTTCTCCCATGTCTTTTCAATAGCAAAGAGAAAAAAAGTGAACAGCGGCTCAAGGTCTTCCTGTCTGTCATAGGAGCGTAGCCCTTCGAAGTATAGGGACCGATCCTCTTCGTAGACTATAAGGGGAGGATGGTCATTACTCATAAGCAAGTAGTTAAGCAGTGTTCGCCCTACCCGTCCATTACCATCTGCAAAAGGATGGATATACTCAAAACGTGCATGAAAGTATGTTGCAGCTTTGAGAAGAGTTTCTGGTTGTATCGATTTGCTCTCTGCCAGGTCTTTTATTTCTGTCAGAAGCAGAGCAATATCATGTGGTACATCCTCTGGCGATGAGCCCACTTCAAGTAAACCTGTAACGTAATCATGTTTCTTGAACTCACCAGGACGTTCCTCTTTTTCAAGATATCGCCGCTCATCATACGTCCCGGCAGTAAGAATTGCATGGACCTCTTTAACCAGCCCTATGGTAATAGGTTCTTTTGCTATAATCCTAGGTATAAGGAACTCATGACAGGTTTTTTGGTTCTGCTGCTCAAAAAGTGTGCGGGGATTGCCCGTAAATGAGCTTACCTTGCCGTTATGAAATATCTCATGGGTATCATTGTAGGAGATGGCATCATTCTCAATCTTTGCAGAGTGATACGCAAACAAGACCCTAAAACTATCAAGGTGCTGGGTCAAAGATGCTGGGGTTTGTATTGCAAAGCTTTTCCAAAGAAGAACCGCTTTATGATAGATACCTTCTGATTGCATATGATAAACTCCTTGTGCTGCATCTAGTATACCATATGCAGATAGTACTCTTAGCCCCATCTAAGTGATACTTATTCATACTTGTGGTTCATCCGCATTTCTGGTGGTCAAAGAGGAGAAGGAAAGATGCATCTCTCCATACAAGTTGCTCTGTACCTCAAAAGAGGGAATCTCTTGGTATGCACCGAACGTATTGGCCAAAATACTCACAAAGTATCTCTTCTAATTACACCCTGTCCTAATCTTGACAGATGCAATTTTGTGTAATAACAATAGATATAGGGTAAATATCCAAAACGTCATATCTCCCAAGCAGACTTGGTATTTATCCTGACAATTACCCTTCTTCCGGGCTGCACTCTGTTTGTCTTGTAACCACACCCACAAGCATATGGATTGCAGCCATTATAATTCCAATCTAGTGTTTCTCTGACTCCTGCACCAACAAAGCCCTTCCTCCCCAGTTGATGGCCAATGCACCTAACGGGGCGGTAACGAGTATACTCATCACGGCCATAGCTAGGATTATCTCTCCTGGATGGGTGGGCATACCCTTGGACTGCATAACCAGAAGAGGGGCAGCCCCAATGGCTGCCTGCACCGTTGCCTTGGGAAGGTAGGAAAGCACGACAAAAAGTCTTTCTTTTTGGTTTAGGTTGGAACCCACTGTGCACAGGTATGTCCCTACAGACCTTGCCAGAAGGGCAAGGAAAATCAAGGCCAGACCTTTCAACCCCGCATCGAGGGCGGCTCCTATCTGCACCTGTGATCCCACAAGGGTAAAGAGGAGTATCTGGGCAAAAACCCAGATCTTCCCCAATTTTGAAGCTATCTCATGGGCCATCCTCTCACGCTTCTCCAGAATGACAAAGCCTATTGTCATCACCCCAATCAGGGCGGCAAAGGGAATATTCCCCCTTTCCAGGACAGTACCCAAGCTGACCAACAGAATTGACAACCCCACAACAACAAGGGTCCGTTTGGTGGCTCGCGGGTTGAAACGTTCAAACAGGGAGACCAAAATGATTCCCACGACCAACCCGACAGCAATCCCTGTCAGAATTGAAAGGGGAATACTTGCTACCTGCCACCCTATGTTGACCTGTTTCCCCCCATATATGCCGATGAGTATGCTATAGGCGACTATGACTGTCACATCATCAAGACTGGCTCCAGCTAGCACCATGGAGGGAATACTCTTTCGCTCTCCCCTTCTCTCTTCAATGAACCTGATCATTGGAGGCACCACTACAGCCGGAGAGACAGCAGCAAGGATACAGCCAAGGATGGCCGCTTCCATGCTACTGATACCAAGCAAGAAGGGTGCAAGGCTGAAGATGAGCAAGGCTTCACAGGTTGCAGGAAGGAATCCCAACAGCAGGGCATGCCTGCCCACCTGGCGCAAGCTCTTTTTGGAAAGATTGAGCCCAGAGCGCAGCAGAATGACAATTAGGGCGATGAGGCGCAGGTCAGCACTTGCTGCCAGAAGGGTTGGATCGAGAATGTTGAGGGCAGAGGGGCCAAGGACGACCCCAACTGCAATCATCCCGACTAAGGGAGGAAGGCCAATACGTGTACAGAACCACTCGGCTAGCAGACACAACAGAATAATTAGGGCAAGACTCAAAGCCATTGCTAACTCCTTGTGACAGATATGCTGTCATAGTGTTGCTAGGAGTTATCAGCATCGTCATAAACGGGCGGTTTTCTTCCTCCAAGGAGGATGAGAAGGTGAACCCCATCACCTAAGGCCATTCTAAGAAACAAATGGTTCCTCGTCAACGTACGCCACCTGTACAAGAGAGGGTTTGTGTGGATAATACTACAGGATAAGGAGTCATACCTATGAACACTATTTCCAGAATCAAACGTATCTGTGATGCAAACGGCATTTCAGGTTTTGAAGATGAGGTCCTTTTGGCCATCCGCGATGAAGGCTCAAGGCTCGGGACCTTTACAGAAGACAGCATGAGAAACCTCTACCTTACCTATGCACAGAACAAAGGCAACCGCCCTGTCATTCAGCTTGATGCCCATACGGACGAGGTTGGCTTCATGGTGAAATGTATCCGAGATGACGGGATGCTGGAATTCATTACGATCGGCGGCTGGGTCACCAGCAACATCCCTGCCCATCGCGTCAGGGTCAGAAATTCTGAAGGCATATATATCCCAGGACTGGTCGGAAGCAAGCCACCACACTACATGAGTGAGGCAGAGCGAAAGGCGGCACCAGAAATCTCCAGCATGATCATAGACATCGGCTCCTTCAGCTATGAAGAGACAGTCAATAGATACAAGATTGGAGTCGCTGCCCCTGTTGTCCCTGAAGCAAATGTCTCCTACAATGAACAAAACGGACTTCTTATGGGAAAAGCTTTTGACTGTCGCTTGGGTTGCACCTCCATCATCGATACCTTGGAAGCCTTGCAGGACCAAGACCTCAACGTTGACTTGGTTGCAGGATTTGCAAGTCAGGAAGAGGTCGGATGCAGAGGTGCCATCATCACTGCCAGAACCATAGAGGCCGATGTCGCCATCTGTTTTGAGGGTGTTCCTGCTGACGACACCTTCCTGCCCCCCTACCAGAGACAGACCGCGGTGGGAAAGGGACCCATGCTCCGCCATATTGACAGCAAGACCATCATAAACCCACGCTTCCAGCGTTTTGCCCTCGATGTTGCAAAGAAGAACAACATTCCCGTGCAAGAGGCCGTCCGTACCGGGGGATCGACAAATGCCAGTCAGATACACCTCTCCAATAGTGGCATCCCCACTATCGTCATCGGTGTTCCTGTCCGGTATGCCCACACCCATTGGGGCATAAGCAGTCTCGAGGATGTTCAGAATGCGGTAAAGCTAGGTGTTGAGATCATCAAAGCCTTGGACAGTGCGACCATAGCCGGCTTCTGATTTTATTCCCCAACGAAGCGAGAGTAGCGGAAGCATTACCATGGTTCCATTACCGAGCGAGTGCCGGGAAAGCAAGGTGAGATACGTGAGCCCCTTGGGGCGATCGAGTAGGCAGGGGCCTCACGGCCCCAACCTCTCACACCACCCGGCATACCGTTCGGTACCGGGCGGTTCAATC
>JAEINL010000123.1 GCA_016342655.1 Sphaerochaeta sp.
AAAGATAACCCCCTTATGCTCCTACACTATACTGAGTAGGAGAATATAAGGGTATTGGTTGCGAGTTTACGCTTACGAAATGGTGGATGCGAACCTCGACACATCAAGTGCTCTCATAACAAAAATTGTAGAGACCAGCATAGAAAACAAGCGGGGGGAAATACCCAAAGATGTGATCGTCGCACAGCATTATATCGGAGAGGATATTTCACTTGACCGTTTGACGGTTAAAAATCTCCGTATCTACAATCCTGTGCGTGAAACCTATTTTGAAATGGACGTTCCCTCTTTGTTCATCGCAGGGCAAGACGTATCCACTGATCATGGGGTGGTCGACCAAATATCCGAGAAAACTGCCGGAGTAGTCTCGCTTTACGTGCTTACCGACAAAGGTTTCGTCTGCGTCTCCTCCAGTGACCGCAATACTGAAGTCTTCCAGGGAATTGGATGGCTCATACCTACCAATTCTCCAATCTACACTTTACTGATGCGTGAAGGTACGTGGTATGGCCGCGATTATGATTATATCGACAAGGAGTGGGTCTTCACCGGGTACCAGTTGCTCTACGAGCGGGGCGAGGTGATCGGAGCCACGTATGTTTCGCAGGACCAGGTCCAGATGGACTCTCTCAGGGAACAGTTACTCAGTATCCCGGTCGGCAAGAAAGGCGTACCCTATATCGTTGATTATATAGGAAGGGTCGTGGTTCACCCAGAGGATGAGGGTAAGCAATTGATGGATTATGCGGACATTGTGAACCTCGTGTTCCAACGCAACGGACGTATACAATACACGCAGATGGACAACGAGACCGGAAGACCAACCAAGCATCTCGCATTTTTCAAATATATTTCTGAAATGAACTGGATAGTGATTGTCGGTTCGACAGTACACGACTTATATGGAAGTCTGTATGCGATCCGTCTTATATTCATCATCATTTTCGGTATCTCGCTTGTCGTCGCCCAAGTATTGGGGATCTTCCTTGGTCGACGCATAGCCAAACCCATTACCCAGATTACCAAGAAGATTTGGGATCTCTCGGAAGGGGAGGCAAATCTCTCCAGTAGCTTGGAAGTATACTCTAATGACGAGGTGGGCCGTCTGGCAGAATATTTCAATACGTTTGTTAAGAAACTGAAAAATTTGAATGATTTGGAGCGCCATGGAATCGATATCATGTTGCGAGATACCCAGATGAATGCCCTACAAGCCCAGATTAATCCCCACTTTCTTTACAATACGCTCGAGACTATCCGATTCATGATTACCCAGAAAGACGAACGAGCTGTCGAGATGGTCAAGTTGTTAGCCAAACTCTTCCGGATATCGATTGGGGAAGGTGAGTCGTATGTGACCTTGCGCAAGGAATTGGAGCATGCCCAGTTGTACATCAACCTCCAACAGTACCGGTATTCCGATAGGTTCTCTGTTATCTATGATATTGAAGAGCCGTTGCTGGACCTGTATACCTTGAAATTCATATTGCAACCTATTGTGGAGAATAGTATTATCCATGCATTCGACCATATGGGATATGATGGCGTGATTACCATTTCCGCCCATGCTATGGAAGGCAAGATACTTGTCTCTGTACAGGACAACGGGCAGGGCATGGATCGCCTGACACTCGACCGGGTCCACTCCAATTTACGGGAATCGAGCAAGATTAACAGTGTGGGTTTGCGGAATGTCCACGACCGCATCCTGTTGAATTTCGGTTCTGAGTACTACCTGAAGATCGAAAGCAATGACGAGGGCACCGAAGTCCTCATGCTATTGCCTTACCTCACTCTCAAACCAAAGAGTACCTACATCAGTGAGAATAGCAAGCCGGTGTTTATCTATTAATTTCATATTTAACATTACAAAAGTGCAATTTATCTAACAAAATGTCTACTTTCCCCCCCTTTTCATCACGACATGACATGGTATCCTATATGTACAAATTCATAAAAGGAGCAAAGCTATGAAAAAAGGTATCGTGTTAATCGTTGTCCTGTGCCTGTTGGCCCCGACATTGTTGTTCTCGGCCGGTGCAAAAGAATCCGACCAAATTACCATCGCTTTCTGTTTCCAGGATCTGGAGACGGAGTTCTGGGTTGCCGGACACAAGGCCATCACAGAATCATTGAGGGAAAATGGGATCAAGGTCATTGAAAAGAATGCCAATGAGGATGCGAACAGACAACTTGAACAGGTTAAGGATGTAATCACCCAGGGAGTCGATGGCATCATCCTCATCCCACAGGATGGCGAAAGTGCTGTGACTATCGCAAAGACCGCCAATGCAGCCGGCGTACCAATCGGTATTTTTAACCGTCCACCTTCGGACAAGAGTGCCAAGAACCTAGTCGTCGTGGCTGACAACGAAGTCATTGCCGAAGCAGCGGTGGAACACATGGCTCAGGAGGCCAAGAAGCTCGGTCGAAAAGTCTATCCTGCTATTATGGTTGGAGACTTGGGCGATCCGAATGCTGTGGGACGTCGCCAAGGATTCATGAACATTATTGCCAAGTACCCCGAACTCTGGGCTGCACCTCCTGTTGAAATCCCAACCAAATGGGATGCCAATGTCGCGCTTGCGAACTTGCAAAGTGCCATGCAGGCCAATCCGAAGATTGATTTCCTGTTCACTTCTTCCGACTTCCTTTTCCCGGTCATCAAATCAGTTCTCGCTCCATTGAACAAATGGGTCAAGATTAACAACCCCAACCACGTGATTCTTGGTGGATTGGACGGTGATGTGACCGCAGCACAATTGCTCGAAGAAGGGTATCTTGATGCAACTGGTGTCCAGAACTTGTTCTACGAAGCCGATATTATACTCGAGGCCATGCTCGCCGCAATCAAATCCGGCGACAAAACTCCCGACAAGTGGATGGATGACCCTGGTTTCGCATTGACACAAGCGAATCTGAACACTCGTGCCGAGGATATGTGGGGTTGGGTTCTGTACAAAGAGAAGAAATAGTCAACCGATAATCCGATTAACTGTTGCCGGGAGGGCAATCCCGCTCTCCTGGCATCGCTATATATGAAGGGAAAACGTCCTTATGAAACAGACCCTGGTATCAAAAAATCTGGCCAAGAGAATACTGATGTCGGAGTATTTCGTCCTGTATCTGACAATACTGTACCTCGTTGTTCTTACGCCGATAATACCCCGTTTATGGCATCCCATGAACATCCAGAATATCTTGTCAAACCTTTGGCCGTTACTCGTTGTCGCCATCGGACAAACCTTCGTCCTAATCCTTGCGGGTATCGACCTCTCCCAGACTTCGGTTATGGCAATGTCTAGTGTCATCGGAGCGGTGGTCATGACAAACAGTGCCGACCCGGTCTTGTTCACGAAGTCCCCCCTTTGGGGAATCATGCTTACTGAGCAGGGTGGTTTGATGGCTTCGAGTCCCATCGCCTTGCCTGTAGGTATCGCTGCCATGCTCCTAGTGGGGATTTCAATCGGATTTCTCAACGGATTCTCAGTGGCAATCTTCAGAATGCCACCGTTCATAGTAACGTTGGTTTCCATGATGTTCTTCTCTGCAATGGCAATATTCCTTACCAAGAGTGAGAATATCAGGCACCTTCCTGACTCGTATCTCCAGATAAGCAAAACGACCTTCAGCGTAGTCTCAGGCTCGATGGTCATCGCCATCGTAGTGGTAGTAGTCGGCCACATACTATTGAACAGAACGCTGTTTGGCAAACGGTTGTATGCCGTTGGCATCAACACTACAACATCGCAGATCAGCGGTGTTCCTACACGCAAGACCATCATCACCGCTTACATGTTGAGCGGATTGTGCGCGGCGATCGCCGCGATTCTCTACTCCTCCCGACTGGAGATGGGGCGACCCACCCTAGGTAGCACCCTATTCATAGACATTGTGGGAGCGAACATCATCGGAGGAATCAGCTTGGCCGGTGGGAAGGGAAAGGTTACATGGACTATTTTTGGGGTATTTTTCTTCATTATTCTCGCGAATTCTCTGAACATGTTAAACATTTCCTTCTACATCATCGATATGGTCAAAGGCTCCGTAATCCTTGTGGCAGCCCTACTGGACGTCGCGAGAAACCGCATCCACAAGGCGCAAATATAGGAGGAACCCATGGCTGAAGTAGTATTCGCATACAAGAACATCACCAAGCGCTTCTTTGGTGTCCATGCACTGAATAAAGTCTCCTTTGAGCTGGAACGGGGCAAGATACTTGGCCTGGTGGGGGAGAACGGAGCAGGAAAATCTACCCTTATGAATATCCTGGGAGGAGTGCTGCAACCCGACGATGGGAACATGTTCCTGTGCGGCGAGCTGTACGCTCCTGAAAGTCCATTGGACGCCACCTGCGCAGGTATAGAATTCATCCACCAGGAACTCAACTTGTTCACCAACCTCTCGGTTGCGGAGAACATCGCTATCAGTAGTTTTCCCTGTATCCGCAGGACACCTTTTATTCACAAACGCACGATGCTGGATTCCAGCAAGAAGTTGCTGCAATCCCTTAACTTGGATATCTCACCCAATATCCTTGTGGAGAACCTCTCCCCAGGAGAACGCCAGCTTGTCGAGATAGCCAAAGCTTTGAGTGCCAATGCCGAAATCCTGTTGTTCGACGAACCCACCACTTCGCTGACCGCCAAAGAGACAGAGAACTTGTTCACGATCATACACCGGTTGCGTGATGAAGGGAAATCCATCATATACATTTCTCATATCCTGTCGGATGTGAAGAATCTGGTCGATGATATCGTAGTATTGCGTGATGGTCAGGTCATGGGAGGCGGTCCCATAGCGGACTTCCCCATCCAACGCATGATCAGCCTCATGGTGGGACGCGAGATCAACAATGTGTTTCCCGAACGGTTTTCTGTGGTAAAGGACCGGGTGATTCTGGAATGCAGTCACATATCGGAGACTGGCATGGTGCGGGATATCAACCTGAGCGTCCGCGAAGGTGAGATAGTGGGCATGTTCGGACTTATGGGATCGGGACGCACCGAGTTCGCCCGTATGTTGTTCGGCATAGACCCCTACAAGGAGGGAAGTATTGCAGTCGATGGACAGCCTTTACCCAAACACAACCCACAAGAGAGCATCAAGCGAGGCTTGGCCTTCATTACCGAAAACCGCAGAGAGGAAGGGTTGCTCATGGACTACCCGATCCTAGAAAATATCGGGCTGGTCTCCTTGCCCGACTACTCTGCCCCTGTCACCCGATTAGTGGATTCCAAGCGATTGTTCAAACGTGCGAGTGAAGTGGCCTTATCACTACGGTTGAAATGCAACGACCTCAAGAACCAGAAGGTCAAGAGCCTTTCAGGCGGTAACCAACAGAAGGTGGTTATCTGCAAATGGCTCTTGAAGGATCCTTCGCTGCTAATTATGGATGAACCGACGAGGGGAATCGATGTCGGTGCGAAATACGAAGTCTACATGATCATGGAACGACTCTCTTCGGAAGGGACGGGTATCCTCTTCATATCTTCCGAGGTCGAGGAGCTCATGGCGATGTGCAATCGAATCGTTGTATGGAGCCAAGGAGAGGTTATGCGTGAGTTCCAGAAAGAAGAGTTTTCCCAGGAACGAATCATGCGGATCGCGTTCAGACAGGATCTCGATAATGATATGGAAGATAAGGTGGTGGTTAATGAAAACGAATAGTCTCGTCAAGTTTGTACTGAAGAATTCCACCGCGGTATTGTTCGTATTGATATTCATTATGTTCGGATTGATAGCCCCGCGGTTCTTCACGGCGAAGAACTTCCAGAATATCATGAGCAGCGCCTCCTATATCGGTATCATCGCTGTAGGAATGACGTTCGTGCTGCTTACAGGAGGTATCGACCTGAGTGTCGGTTCCACCATGTACCTTTCTGCCGTGGTGTGCGGTAAGCTGATCAATGAAGTTGGTTTTCCGGTGTTTCCTGCAGTTATGGTGAGCCTGCTTGTCGGATTGCTCGTCGGAACAGTGAACGCCTTTGCAATCACCCAATTACACCTGATCCCGTTCATCACCACGCTCATCACCCTGAAAATCGTGCGGGGATTCGGACTGTTTATCACCCATTCCATCGCAGTCAACTATCCGGATAGCGTGACACTCATGAGCACCTCGAAAGTGTTGGGGTTCATTCCCCTGCAGATATGTATCTTTCTCATGGTCGTCCTGATAGCCTCCGTTGTCTTGAACCGCACCCGCTATGGTAGGCAGCTTTATGCAGTCGGCAATGACCTGGAATCAGCGAAGAAGGCAGGCATCAAGAGCAATCGCTTGATCGCTTCGACCTATATGATCAGCGGAATGCTTGCAGCGCTTGGTGGTTTCGTCACGATCACACAAATTGGGCGGGTCAACGCGGGGTAAGCTTCATACCAACACGTAGGTTTCGCTAAAACAGCCAATACCTTATCGTCTACCCAAGGAGATAAGAGATGG
>JAEINL010000012.1 GCA_016342655.1 Sphaerochaeta sp.
CAACCCATTTCGGATATGTTGACATGGGTGCCTCCTTGTGAATTTGTATGTTATAATATTATACCATACATACAAGAGACAGCAACACTTTTTTCAGTTTCAGAAAAAGCAAAAACAATACCCCTAGCGCTCAATTGGTGTTAAGCTGGTTTTTATGCAATTGCCGTGATTCGTCATCGAAACGGTTGACGATATCCAAGAAGGACATTACATGGGGCTTGAGCATGAGATAGGCCATCCTGATGCCACCAATCTCATTGGGGGAGATGGTCTTGTCTGCACCAGCGCGTTTCAGCTTTTCCGCAGAGCCCTTTTCGATGGATCGGGCGACGATGTAGAGCTTGGGGTTCAACCCCCGTGCTGTAAGGATTGCATAGACATTCTGGGCGTCGTTCTCAAGGCAACTCACCATCCCTTTGGCTTGCACTATACCGGCTTGTGTAAGTATGTCCTCGTTGGTCGCATCACCACAAATCACCGGCACTCCCGCCTGCACAAGCTCAGCAGCACGGGTTTCCTGGTGTTCTATTACAAGGAATTGCGTCTTTGTGAGGGTAAATTGCTCGATAACGCTTGAACCGGTCTGACCAGCACCGCAGACTATGATATGACCAACCATCCTGGCTATCTGTTTCTCCATGGCTTTTCTCCTAACGATCCTCTTCACTCCACCATCGATGAGAAACGAAACCGCTTCCAACAATGAGTAGGAGACAATTCCTAATCCGCTGAGGATGATGCAGATGGTGAATATCTTACCAACAGGGGATAAATCGGCTACCTCCCGGTATCCCACTGTAGAGATTGTGATAATGGTCATGTAGAGTCCGTCGATCAACGATACGTTGGAGAGGTTCATATACCCCACAGTGCCTATCACTATGAGCGTGGCAACTAGGATAAGAACAATCCAACCTCTCGCTAGGGGGCTTTTCCGCATTGAATCTCCTACGTTCGCAATTTTCTCAGATTCGGTTCCACCGATACCAAATTGTTGATTTGTCCACCGCATGCATTCCCTATGATCAGAATCATTGAATTCTTGTACTGCATAGGTACTGTACGTATTCCATCACAGAGCAGGCTACTAATTCTACCAGATAGTATCTTAACCATTTGGCAAACCAGGTAGTGTTCCGCCAGACGAAAATCCTTACGATATAATACTAGCATCATTTCCTTTGGAGAACGATAGTATTCTGCTAAAAATACATGCAATCGTCTCCTGTGCCATACAATGCCAGTCTTTCATTGAAGCCTGAGGCTGGTACATTCCTCTGATGAGCTGAAAGAGAAAATCCTTCTCGCAGATGCCGGTCTCGATGACAAGGCAATCGAACTGTGCAAGATGTACCTGCTGATGAAGATGGAGAGGAAAGCCCATACCCTACTGTATGCAGACCACCAGGGATTTGAGGCTCAGATGTTCTTTTCCCTCTTCAACGAGAAGGATGAGATGCAAGAGACCATCCAGTGTTCGGATGGTCTCTATACACAACTCATGGAGACAGCAAAGGAGTTCTCCCTAAAAAAGGGATACTTCCTTTGCATAGACCAGGCTTGGGCTTTCAACGAAATGAAAGGTATCAATACCCCAGGGCAAGCCCTGGACCCAGGAGGCGTTGCCTCCTTTTCCGCCCCAAGGGGCGGGGTATCTCACCTTGCTTTCCCAGCACTCGCTCGGTAATGGAAGCATGCTTCCGCTACTCTCGCTTCGTTGGGGAATCAAAAACAGCGTTGGTTAGGTTCCTTGGTGCACGTTGCACACTGGTAACAGATCTCATGGGGCATGACCTTTCCCTCGGCAAAGTCACGAATACTCTGCAGTGTTGTCTCTGCAATATTGTGCAGAGCCTCTTTGGTGAGAAAGGCCTGGTGGCTGGTGACCAGCACATTAGGCATTGCAATGAGGAGCATCAGGGTATCATCGTCGAAGAGTGTAGCACTTCTATCTTCATAGAAGAGCTCCCCTTCCTCCTCATAGACATCTAGGGCTGCAGAGCCTATCTTCCTGCTCTTGATCCCTTCCAGCAGCGTCTGGCTATCAACAAGGCCTCCACGGGAGGTGTTTACCAACACCACCCCCTGCTTCATCAGAGCAATGCTCTGTTTGTCAATCAGGTGTTCTGACTCGGGGGTAAGCGGACAGTGCAGGCTGATGATATCCGACCTCTTACAGAGTTCTTCAAACGAACAGTACTCTATTCCCTCCAAACTCTTATCCGGATAGGGGTCAAAGGCCAGCACTTTCATGCCAAAGCCTTTGCAAAGGTTGATGAACACCTTCCCAATCTTCCCCGTTCCCACCACACCTACAGTCTTGCCATGCAGATCGAATCCAACCAGCCCATTGAGGCTGAAGTTGAACTCTCGGGTCCTTACGTAGGCATGGGGAATCTGACGCACCACACTCAACAACAAGGCCATGGCATGTTCGGCAACAGCATAGGGTGAGTAGGCTGGGACACGTACGACATGAATTTTTCCAAACGCACTCTTGAAGTCTATGTTGTTGTATCCTGCACATCGCATGGTGATGAGGCGTACCCCATCCTCATAGAGACGCTCGATAACAGCATCAGTTATGCGGTCATTTACGAAGGCACAGACTACATCGTACCCCTTTGCAAGGGTGGCTGTGTTCTCGTTAAGCTTCGATTCAAAATAGTGTATATGCATATCAGAATCAGCAATCAGCTGGTCGAAATATGTCTTGTCGTACGACTTGGTGTCAAAAAAAGCTATTCTTGTCATACTGAATTCTCCTCTTTGGTATGGCCATGGTAGCACAGACAAGCCAAAGGTTCTATTTGTAGAGAGGGGTTATGCAAACCTTCACCATGTGGATATATGCATCCACTTCATTTGAGTATAGGAAACCACGCTTAATCCTGCTTTGGCATTGCATTTAGAATCTTTTCTTTTTCCCTTGTGCTTAATGTACGAGAAGCTGATACAGCGGAAAATATCTGAGACATAAAATCATTTCCAGCTTCTCCTTGCTTAAATATTGATTTATTATGGAGTCCTTCAACAATGAATTTACGAGAGCTTGTCACTAAATTCTTCTTCCCACAATAAACGAACGAGGTTTGTTGCAGGCTCAGGGAAAAGAGTGATTGCATGTTGGGAGTAAGATCTATTACTGCTTGAGAATCCCTCAATACAAAAAGATCGTGCGTATGTTCTTGCGAAGAAGCTGGAAACAACCATACGCAATCACCATCAACTAATGCAACAATAGCAACATGTGATGAGCAGTCAAAAGCAAATGGACCCTTAGAGATATCTCCTGTTGAGATATTATACTGATTGAGGAGAATATCAATTCCAATATCCATTACTATCTGCAGTTGAAGGGAAAATTCGAGGATTCCTCAAAGACACTTTTTGCAAGAGATAATTCGGCCTGATCCATTTCAAAGGGATCAGCTTTGAACGAACTTTTCAAAGCCTCATATCCTTCTGTAGAAGGGTTATTAAAAAAGTCTTCATAGCACATATCTCTCTTTTTATTATATTCTGTGCCACTTAATTCTTTCTCAAATTTCTTCCACTCAGGGAATTGATGCGCCAGATGTATTAATTTATCTCTACCAAATTGACTGAATGTTGATACAGCAAAATCGAGGGCTTCAACGTCTGCGTCGGAAAGTAAATCTTGCTTTAGGATGTTAGAGATATACACCTTCTCGCCTGTTCTTTCTACCGTAATACTACGCTCAACCAAAGCCCTTTCTTCACTTGAAAGTTTGGAGAGATAATAATCATCTTTTTTAATAATATTATACGTATTGGATGCAACAGGCCCATTATGCATTGCACAAAAATGATCAAATACTATAGGAGACGCATAATACCTTATGCTATATCTTTCTGCAAAATAAAGATATTTCAATAGCTTGAGATAATTGTTTTCTTTTGCCTTTCTTTGCAGATAAGCTATTGTTTGTAAAGCCTTTTCCACAGAGAATGAACGGGTATGCATCATTTCTCCTTGTTTGTTCAACAGCCACTGTTTTGAAAAGCTCAAATATTTCAAAACATAAAGAAGGATCAAGAACGATAGAAATCTTTATTGGCTCACCTTAAAAATACCATTGTTGTATCGTATAAGCAAGAGATAGAGGCATCCAAATCAAGTATGCAGCATACGTACTGTATGCAAATTAATCATTGAAAGAGGGCGGGAAACCCCGTCCTCCACTACATTCTCTTACAGAACGACCTCTTCCAACACATCAATGAGCAGTTGGTAGTCTCCATCGATAGCACTGATGTCAGCCTCCAGAAGCCTGTCAGGATCGACCATAGCCCAATCAATATCATAGCCGGCATGCATGGCCAGCTGGTAGAAGAAAAGGCGGGTGGTACGTCCATTGCCATCACGGAACGGGTGGAGAGCCTCTACCTCCCCCATGAAGAACGCAAGGTCGTTGATAAATTCCTCACGATCCATACCCTGGAGATAATGCCCCTTGTGCAGTCTTGAGAAAATATCCTCAGCAGTGCTTTCAATAAATTCATGACTGCAGAACTCAGTCCGTTTGGCTGCCAAAACAGTGCGGACCTGTCCCCCAGAAGGGTAGATATCTCCAAACAGATGGTGATGGATCTTCTTTAGGTAGGCAAAATTAAACTCTTGTAAAACTGTCTCTGCGAGAAGCTCTGCTGTCCTGATGTTGGAGATTTTCATCTCAACCTCACGCAGACGAGAACGCACCTTAATGCCAAAATAGTTGACTAGACTTTTTGTACGGGGAAAGTACCCACCTACATCCTTGGGCAACGTATGTGTAGTGGTGAGGCCTTCCTTATCCAGAACTTCTTTGACCATATCATCGGCAAGAATATCTCCTTCCAACACCTGTCGTAAGGAATCCTCTTCATCAAGGGATAATTCAAAACCCTCGGCTTGCTGGTTGAACCTAATATAGTCGATGCAAGCTTGCACTCGGCCTGATTTCATAAAAAAGTATCCATCCTTCTGCCCTAACGGGACAAATCTATCCAAAACGCCTGATACCCATGGAGTATCAGGCACACTGTATGAAACCATGATAGCCATACCCAACTTGAGAGGTCAAGGTAAAGCGTCAAAAAAGAGCCCATTGCTGGGCCCTTTATTGAAAAATCTATTTTTTATGCTAGAACGAGAAGCCCATGAAGACTCCAGCATTAATAAACTGAGGCTTGTTCGGGAGATCGCTCAGAACTAAGTTGTACTTGACATTGGCACCCATCGAGAACCAGCTATTGATCTGGTAGGCAAGACCCAGCTTGGCGAATGCACCAAACATGTAGGTATCGCCCCCTGAGGAATTGAATTTAGGACCGTAGGTCAAGAATGCACCAGCCCCAATATCAGCCTCAATTTTACCAAGTGACACATTCAGCATGGGAGCGATGGTGACAGTACCAGCCTGGGTGAAATCAGCCCAGTAGACAGTGGGATCGAAGATGTTTTGAGCAACAGTACGCCAACTACCGGAATAATATGGAGTATAGGAGAGACCGACATCCACACCAAGACCTAGCATCTCGTTGAAGGTCAGCAGGTTCTTAAGCTGCAAGCCAAGATTGGCTTCCAAGTTGTACGTATGGAAGGTTGGGGGTGGGGTACTGATAGAATCGAACAACAGGTAGCTTACACTGCCACCAAGGGTAATGGTTTTCGCAAATCGACTCTCCACCTTTGCTTTCTCTTCTGTAACAGGAGCTTGGGCTACTACGGCAGGTGCAGCATCTGCAACAACAGGTTCGGCTTCAACAGGTGCAATTTCTTCTGCAACTACAACTTCTTCTGCAACTACAGGCTCAGCTTCGGCAACCACGACTTCTTCGGCTACAGGCTCAGCTTCGGCAACCACGACTTCTTCGGCTACAGGCTCTGCCTCGGCAACCACGACTTCCTCTGCTACAGGCTCTGCCTCGACAACCACGACTTCTTCGGCTACAAGCTCAGCTTCGACAACCACGACTTCTTCGGCTACAGGCTCAGCTTCGGCAACCACGACTTCTTCGGCTACAGGCTCTGCCTCGGCAACCACGACTTCCTCTGCAACTACAGGTTCAGCTTCAGCAACCACGACTTCCTCTGCTACAGGCTCAGCTTCGGCAACCACGATCTCTTCAGCAACAGGTTCTGCTACCACTTCAGCGACTGGCTCCTCTACAAGAGCAGGCTCAACAACTACTGCAACTACAGGTTCAGCTGGGAAAATTGGTTCTGAAACGGCCTTGGCGCTTCCACTGAAGTTTTCACCATCATATGACTGCTGGAGATAGAGTGTATACGCTTGTGAGCCATCGAGACCCTTCACTGTATAGCTGGTGACAGAAGAATCAACGACAATCCATTGGTTTGGATCCTCCCCATCAACCTGATAACGGAAAGTAGTCACATTTGGATCCTCAAGCATCCACTCCCAAGTTACCACTACTGGGGCAGCAAACAATGAGGCTGTTAACAGTACCAAGGCAACCAGTAACAAACTACGTTTCTTCATAATACATACTCCTAATTTGACCATCAATTGATCATAAGTAACAATGCTAATTATATAATACCATACCCTTTTCAAGAGAAAAAAACAAGTTAAAACGTAAGAGCAGGGACAAATGTATCACTGTACGTTGCTTGTCAGCAATGCCATAAGCATAATCCTACTACCCTGATCCTTGCTCTAGGTATGACAAGAGACCACCGAGAGGAAAGCCTCGGAATGGAGACGGGGTGTCTGTAATGCGAAAAAAGGAGTCAAAAACCCATGGCTTCTGTCACTCCCTATTTGGAATACTTCTAAGGTTTTCCTACACATCTTGTTCTCCCAAGAGCAAGACACCCTCCTTGGGATATCTCTACCAAGAATAGGATCGGGAATAGTTTCGATTCCGCTTGAAGCAACCCCCTTTATGGCGATACACTCTTGAAGCATGAACACTATTAAAACCATCGCCGTCTTTTGTGGTAGCAGCGTAGGGAAAAACCCACTCTATGAACAAAAAGCCATTGATCTGGGTACGGCCCTATATGCCAATCAGATAGGGCTTGTGTATGGAGGGGGAAACCGTGGTCTCATGGGAGTTATCGCCAAGACAGTCTTCAAGCTGGGGGGCTCGGTAACAGGAGTCCTTCCCGAAGCCCTCAACCTTGCAAGCGTACGTCAGGCAGTAGTGGAGACAGAGCTTATTGTCGTACCTACCATGCATGAACGAAAGGCCAAGATGTACTCCTTAGCCGATGCCTTCATAGCCCTTCCTGGGGGGATAGGAACCTTTGAGGAGTTTTTGGAGGTATTCACCTGGCTACAGCTTGGCTATCACCATAAGCCGGTCGCCCTCTTGAACACCGCAGGGTTCTACAATCCCCTACTGCATTTCTTCCAACAGAGTTCAGACGAAGGATTCCTGCATAAGGACCTTCTTGAGGCGTTGGTTGTAGAAGAGGACGAGAATATGCTGCTTAGGCGAATACAAGGCATTAGCCTTACAATCAAGGACAAACTTGCTCCCTAGCTGTGGAACAAATTCTTGCGTAGCTATATGCTTGGGGCATGACCAAACGACAATACCATCTGGTGGAACTCTTCTACATCATCACAGGTTCCTTTCTCACAGCAGTAGGAATAGCCCTATTCACCGCCCCGGCAAAGATAGCCGGAGGAGGAGTCAGTGGTATGGCTATCCTCTTCTACCACACCCTCGGCTTCGACATAGGCCTTACCATCCTTGTCCTTTCCGTACCTCTGTTTGTCTTGGGAGTTGCCATATTCGGCAAAGAGTATGGGATACGGTCCTTGGCAGGTACAATCTTCCTCTCGCTGTTTACCTTCCTCTTGAACCGGTTCTTCGGCTATGAAGGGCTGCTTTCATATGACCATGAACTTTCGGTGTTGCTTTCTGCAATATTTGGAGGGGTTATGATGGGTATAGGCGTTGGCCTGGTCATGCGAAGCGGAGCAAATACAGGAGGAACTGACATCCTGGCCCAGATAGTAGCCAGATTCACCCCTCTGTCCCTGGGATCAGCTCTCTTCTTTGTCGATGCTTTGGTCATTGGAGCAAGCGGATTCATCTTCTCTCTGGAGCAAGCCCTCTATGCAACCATCACCATCTACATCATAGCTACAGTCGTAGACCGCGTTGTGCTTTCGGGTGGTACAAGGTCAGCAAAGACGGTGTATATCATAAGTGAAAAGCTTGAGACAATACAAAAGGAAATCCTGGAACAGCTGGGACATGGTGGAACCATCCTCAGCGGCATAGGCATGTACACCGGCCTGAACAGGCCGGTGATCATGACGGTAATATCTAACCATAAGGTTGCACAACTCACCAATATTGTACATGAGACGGACAAACGGGCTTTTATGATAGTCCAAGAAGCCTATAAGGTCCTAGGTGAAGGATTTTCTCCCATTGAGGAGGCTGCCTGGGCTGGCCAATCGGATGTTACGCAAAGCAAGCCCAAGAAGCGACATTGATGAAAGGTATCAATACCCCAGGGCAAGCCCTAGAAAGAGGAGGCGTTGCCTCCTTTTCCGAGCCAAGGGGCTCACGTATCTCACCTTGCTTTCCCGGCACTCGCTCGGTAATGGAAGCATGGTAATGCTTCCTCTACTCTCGCTTCGTTGGGGAATCAGTACTTCCAGAGTTTCTCGGGGTAGTAACCCTTGGCAATCTTGTTGGCAAGCTCGCCCTTGACAATCTCCCGATCCTCACTGTATGTCATGCCGAACCACTTCTCCTGAGTTGTGTAGAAACGCATCTGCCCTTCATTCTTCGTAACGAGATTGCTTGCACCATTGGGAAGATAGCTCTCACCCTTCTCTGTCGTGACATTATCCTTGATAAACGCATCCCAATAGGTAGAGAAACTGCCAAAGGCTGTAGGAGCGAAGCCGAAGAAGTTCATGGATACCCACTCCTTACCGGTAAGCTGGACATCCTTGCCATCGATATGGCTGATGATCTTTTCCCCTACATACCCGATTTTGGTATTCTCCTGCATGCTTACCAGATGGTCATCCTTGACCGTACAGATAGCACGGGAGACTGTTCCACTGAGGCTCATTGTATTTTCTAGCACATACCCTACCATTGCATGTTCTCGGCTGTCATTCTCCAGGCCACCCAGATGGTTTCCTAGGATGGAGAAAGCTTCACGCCCATAGTAGTCGTCTGCATTAATTACTGCAAAGGGCTCATTCACAGCTTCCCTAGCACAAAGTACTGCATGGATGGTGCCCCAAGGCTTGGTCCGGTCTTTGGAAAGTAGGATCTGCTCTTCTGTCAGCAACTTGTCCTTGCTCTGGAACACATAGGTTGCATCCATGTTCTTGGCAATACGGTCGAAAAGGCGTTCCCGGAAATCTTTCTCAATGTCCTTGCGGATGATAAAGACAACCTTACCAAAACCACTCTTGTTGGCATCATAGACACCAAAATCAAGCAAGGTCTCGCCATTCATGCCTACAGCATCAATCTGCTTCACTCCACCATATCGGCTACCCATTCCTGCCGCCATCACCATCAGTGTCGGTTTTTTCATATGCAACTCCTCACAAACCTATTCATTATTCACAGTGTAGCTCTTCTTCAAAGAATAAGTCAAATGATGCTTGTCATTATTCTTGGCATAGGGGCATGCATTGAAGTATGCTGGTCATAAAGGAGTACACACATGAACAATCTTGATTGGTACACAAAGGTAACACTCTTTTGTAAAGCGTATCAGAGCTGTACCGAGTGCCCATTCTTCCTGTTACAAGTCCAAAACAGAGATATTCCCTTCGGTGACAAACATTGTTTTTCTTCAAAGCAAGCACTGGAACAACTC
Source organism: Sphaerochaeta sp. (assembly GCA_016342655.1). Classification (GTDB taxonomy): domain Bacteria; phylum Spirochaetota; class Spirochaetia; order Sphaerochaetales; family Sphaerochaetaceae; genus Sphaerochaeta. Next base: position 9,842 of record JAEINL010000012.1, read on the forward strand.
TCTTCCTGGTTATCGGAATCGATTCAACAAGACCAGGAAGATATAAGCTGTGGTGACAGAACAGACAACCAATGGCTAAAAGACCTGCTCAAAGGCCAGTTTGGCGAGGATGAGGAAGACATGGATCCATTCTATCTGGACGATGAGTTGCTCTAGATTACTTGAATTTGCAGCTGTATGGCAGCGGAGTACCATCCTGTGGCAAAGATATCTGGATTAAAATCAGGGATTTCTGCAAGGATTTCTCCCAACTCAAAGAGGATGTCATTGTTAGCTGTATATACACCCCGTACACCCAGGCTCTTGTCCACCTTATCAGCACCAGAAACACTTACCGCCCCGGCTGTACTGCTGGTTACCCGTATAATAATGGGGAGTCTGCTCTGCTGCCCAGGTTCTGGGGTATATCCAGGGTCAAGGACAAAGGCGAACTGTTCATCAGTACCATCCTCACCAGGGTTGATGAAGAGATGGAACTGTGCGGTACTGTCGTTTGAAGTAATCGAATAGGATCCAACTCGAACAGTAGAATTTCTGCTATCGGCCAAATTGAAGTTCAACGCTTCATCATTCTGTTCGACCCTAAATATTTCGGTTACAGGCATAAGACCTTGCAATTGCATGGTAGTGAAAGAGAGAGGGAATGCAAAAAGAACGCCCACCCCAAGCATCAGCAAGAGGGTTGCCATAATCAAGTTCTTTATTTTCATATGCACCTCCCTGAATGGAACTAAAATTTCTATATATAGTGTAATCAGCAACAAAACAAGTGTCAAGAGTAATCGCTTGCGTTTATAATAAAGAAAACAGGAAACTGATAATATACATTTATATTGTTTATATACAACATATTATAAGGAATATACCTAATGTCATAGGATGGACACACCACTCCACTTGACATCCAACACACCAAACCCTTACGATAAAGCAGTTTTATGGGCCCGTAGCTCAGATGGATAGAGCGTCTCCCTCCGGAGGAGAAGGTCGCGCGTTCGAATCGCACCGGGCTCATCAATAGGGGAAGTCTTTACAGGCTTCCCCTTTTTCATCCCTTCAGCCTTCCTGCAAATTATCCGAAAACTTCCGTTTGTAAGGTTCGACAACAGTGTGCAAGCGAATATCCCGGCTACTCTCTCCCACCCTGATCTCAAACTGGCCTGTCCCGACAACAAACTTCCAGGCATCCGGACGGTAATGGCTGAACGCCTCCTCAGAAAGCTCAAATGCAATCTTTGCGGTATCTTTGGGTGCAAGAGTAACTTTGGTGAACTCCTTCAACTCCTGATCAGGGCCAAAGAAAGAGGGGGCCAACTCATGCACATACAGCTGGACAACTGTCGAGCCTTCTGCCTCCCCTCTGTTCTGCAAAGAGCAGGAAACCAACACCTTGGCATCATCGGTGTATGCTACCCTAAGATCTTCGTAGGTGAACTCAGTGTAGGAAAGTCCATGACCAAAAGGATAGAGCACACCCTGCCTTTGTGTATCGAACTGGCGATACCCCACCATGAGGGCTTCACGATACTCAAGATCTTGGACAATCCGTTTCGTCGGATCTCCCTGGCCTCCTTTGATCTTTTTCAGAGATGTGCTCTCATAGTCTGAGGGATAGTTCCTCATGGATTGATAGTCAGACAATTCCCTAGCTATGGTAAAGGGTAGCTTCCCTGAGGGGTTAGACCTACCAAAGATGAGATCGGTAAGTGATCGTGAGGTGCTGGAGCCCAAGAAGAATGCAAACAGAACCGAGGGAATCGCATCAAGGAAGGGACTTAGGTGCACTGCCCCTCCGCTTTGCACCACTAGGATACAGTGCTTGTTCAGCTTGCTGGCGCTCTTTATTTCAGAGACCTCCGCCTTGGGTAGTGACCATACCTTGTCGTAGACTTCACTTTCCAGGATATGGTCAAAACCAGTTACCATGATGACAGCATCGGAAGAGGCTACCCTATCGCGTAAGGCTTTCTTCTTTTGCCAAGAAGATGGCAACAGCACCACTTGTACGCCCTCTTCCTTGAGCATCGCGGCGGCAAAGCTGTCTGTCTTGAGCAGAGGTATGATCTGGGAAGACCCGCCTCCTGCTGCAATCTTGTCCGCATTTGAACCGCTGACGCAAATGACCATACCCTTGTGCTTCTTCAGGGGAAGCAGAGCCTGCTCATTCTTGAGCAGCACAACCGCTTCCTTGGCCACAGAAAGGGCAATCTTGCGGTGTTCGTCACACCCGGCCTGTATTGCAGGATCGACTAGAGGCCGAGAGAAAAGTCCTGCCTTCTCATACGAGGTGAAAAGATGAAGGAGTTTGGCATCAATACTATCCATAGAGACGGTTTCCTCTGCCAAAGCCCTTCGTACCTTTACCGGGGCAAACCACTTCGCAGCAGGCATCTCAAGGTCGACACCATCCTTGATGGCCTTCTCCGTGGAATACAGGGAGTCCCAGTCTGATAATACCAGGCCATCGAACCCCCATTCGTTGCGAAGGATCACATTCAGGAGGTAAGGGTGTTCACTGCAATAGGTCCCGTTGACCTGGTTGTAACTGGTCATGACTGCAAGGACCCCTGCCTCAACAGAGCGTTTGAAAGCGGGCAGATAGATCTCTCTGAGGCTACGTTCATCAACCACTGAATTGCTCTTGTGCCGGTCATTCTCGCTGTTGTTGCAGGCATAGTGCTTAACTGTTGCCACTATCCCTTGGGACTGCACCCCTTGGATATAGGCAAAGGCTATCTCCCCTGCAAGAAAGGGATCCTCACCGCAGTATTCGAAGTTCCGTCCACAGACAGGAACCCTAGCGATGTTCACCCCTGGACCCAACAGCACGCCAACTCCTAGGGCGCGACATTCGCGCCCTAAGGTCATACCGACTTTGGCAAGCAGTTCCCTATTGAAGGTGGCAGCCATCGCCACCATTGCAGGAAAGTCAGTGACCGGCACCTTCCATCCCCTCAGGCCCATACTGGCATCACTGGTCCATACGGGTTTCAGCCCAAGTCGTGCAACACCGGGGATGCAGAACCCATTGATACCTGCGAGCAAGGAGAGCTTCTCTTCCTCGTCCAACTCTTGCAAGATTCTCTTTGCCAATGATTTTTCTTGGGAATACGGTAGGTTGAGCTGCATCGTTGAGCCATCGACAACGGGAGGATCTGGAGAAAGCCTCTCTTTCATCTTTTTCTGGATGAACCGTTTGAATTTCGATTGAAACCATTTCATAGCGAAGTCCTCCCCTACTATCGGATAATTGTAGCATACCAAGCCTTGCCATTGGATGGAAAAAATCGTTACTCTAGGGAGTATGAGCATACGAGTACTCTTTTTAGGCGAAATTGTGGGAAAACCCGGCATTCAAACCATAAAAAGCGCGTTGAAGAACCTTCGCGAAGAAAAACAGATTGATCTTGTCATTGCAAACGGAGAGGGAGCGACAGGGGGCTTTGGCCTTGGACGAGCCCACTCCATGCAGCTTTTGAAGCTAGGAATTGACGTCCTCACCGGAGGCGAGAAGATCTACTACAAGATGGACATGGTGGAGTTCATAGCAAAAAACCCCAGCATCCTCAGACCTGCCAACTACCCCCAGCAAAATCCTGGAAGAGGAGTCCGATACCTCTCGGTCAAAGATACCAAGGTCTGTATCATCAACCTGTTGGGGAATGCAAACTTTCCCCGCACCCATCTTTCAAACCCCTTCACCCTTGCCCAGATGCTTGTCGAAAGGGCAAAGGAGGAGAAGTGCATCACCTTGGTGCAGTTCCACGCCTCCACCACAGCTGAAGAGCTCACCATGGGCTTCATGCTGGACGGTCAGGTAGCAGCGGTCATCGGCACTCACAACAAGGTGCAAACCTCTGATGCAAGAGTCCTCAAGAAAGGAACTGCCTACATCACCGACAACGGCAGGTGCGGAAGCCAGACCAGTGTAGGTGGCTTTGATCCGGAAACAGAGATAATGAAGCAGATTAGTCAGGTTCCCGTCCGATCGAATGAGTGTTGGGATGACCTTGCCCTGGCAGGGGTTATCGTAGACATCGCTGACGATGGGAAGGCCAGCAGCATAGAGACCATCAAGGTCCCTGTGCTGCCAAAACAGGAAGCATAGCATGTATGAGAGAGTAACCGTCAAACAGATATTCAGCGACAAGAGTATAGAGGTCTCCTGTGATTCCTCTGCCTGCAACGGATGCAAGGGTGAATCCTTCTGCAACACCAAGGGCAAGGTTTTTGAGGCGGCAAATCCCCACAACCTTCCCTTAGAGGAAGGCATGGTGGTGGAGCTCTTCCTCAAACCCTCCTCTACAATCTTCAGCACCCTGTTCACCCTCATCTTCCCCCTGGCCCTCTTCCCTCTTGCCTACTATCTGGCAAAGATGGCAGGCCTTGGGGAAGTGGCGGGCATGTTTGTAGGATTTGGGGGCATCGGTGCAGGGTTCCTTGTTGTATGGGCCTTCTTCAAGGTGCACAGGCAGCGATATATTCCCCAGATACTCAGGATTGTTACAGAGGGATTATGATTGGTTTCTTAGGAAATCTACGATTGCCCAAAGGACCAAGAGCAGGTATACTCAGAACCATGAGCAACAAAGGCTTTCTTGGCATGATTCTTGCGCTATTTGTCCTCTCACTCTCATCCTGTTCGATGGAGAGCCAGATGCCCTTGTCCGCAAAAACCTATGAATTTCCAGATATCAGCCTTATTCAAGCTACGTATGTGCTTGGCAGAAGCGGAGAATCCCCACTGACCATCACAGCGGATGAAATTGCTATCTTTGAGAAAACCAACCAAGCAAAACTCAAAGGCCTCCAGTTCTCCCAGCTGGACCAGGAGGGGGAAGTCCTGCTTTCAGGAAGGGCTGACTTGGCTACGGTGAATACCAAAACCTATGATGCCCAACTGTTTGGCAACATCCTGGTCACCCAGAAGGAAGAGGACTTCACCATTGAAGCCGAACAGCTTCTCTGGCTCCATGATGAGCAAATTTTCCAAAGTACAGAGGAAAGCCCTATCCGCATCCTCTTTGATGGGGGACAAACTCTCGAAGGCAGAGGCTTCAAGGGAAACCTGAAGACTGGCACCTATGAGTTCACCAAACAGACCCAAGGGGTGTTACTCAAATGAGAAACCATCTGTACCTAGCCTTGCTCCTATCCATAGTTTTACTCCTTCCTCTCTCTGCTCAGGACATATCCTTCAAAGGCGGTTCGACGCGCATGAAGATGCAAGAAGGCTCTGAGACAATACTCCTGCAAGACGGAGCAGAAGTGCAGGTCGGATCCCTATTGTTGCGTTCGAATACTATGGAACTGTATGGCAAGGATTTTCGCTTCGTCCGCTGTGAAGGGGAAGTCACCTTACAGGATGAAGAACGGGGGATTTCATTGGTAACCAGCTCCCTGTTGTTCGATAGAGTTGAAGAGACCCTCCTGATCGACAGCTGGGTGGAGCTTGAGGACAGCAACAACCAGGTTGGTGCCTCTGCAGCAAGGATGGAGTTCTTCCTACAGGAAGGCATCGTCCTTTTGCAGGTCCAGGCGAGATTGCTCAAGCACACTGAAGACGGACCGATGGTCTGCCGCAGTGACTTCATGAAATTTGACCGGGACAAGGAGATGCTGGACCTGAAAGGCAGGGCTAGCATCGTCTGGAAACCCGATACCTATGAGGCCCAGACCATAACCGTGAACCTCAAGACAGAAGAAATCAGGATGGAAGGCTCCATCAAGGGGACAATCCATGGATAGAAGCGTACTGGAGGTGGTGAACCTTGCTAAATCCTATGGCAAAAAAGAGGTCGTAAAGGATATCTCCTTTTCCATGCAGGCAGGGGAGATCATCGGATTGCTAGGTCCCAACGGAGCTGGGAAAACCACCACCTTCTATATGATCGTAGGATTCCTCAAGCCAAAATCGGGCACCATCCTCCTTGACGGCAAGGATATAACAGGCTTGCCTATGTATGTACGCTCAAAACGCGGGCTCTCCTACCTTCCTCAGGAACCCTCGATCTTCCGCAAGCTCAACGTGGAGGACAATATCCGTCTGGTCGTTCAGACCAGGGCAGACTTGGAAAAGTTCGAACAGGAACAGCTTGTCGAAGAGTTGCTTGAAGAGTTCGGTATCGCCGCCTTGAGAAAACAAAAGGGCTACACTCTCAGTGGAGGGGAACGACGCCGTACCGAGATTGCCCGAGCCTTGGGCTGCAATCCTCGCTTCCTCCTACTTGACGAACCCTTTGCAGGGATCGACCCCAAGGCAGTCTATGAGATAAAGCAACTTATCAAGAGCCTTGCCGCCAAAGGCATAGGCATACTGCTCACCGACCATAATGTACGGGATACGCTTTCCATAACATCCTCCTCCTACATAATCAATGAAGGATCAATACTGGTTTCAGGGGGAAAGCAGGACCTGCTTTCCAACCGAATAGCTAGGGACATCTACTTCGGCGAAGACTTTGAGGGGGATCTCTGATGGCTCTTTCCCTCTCCCTTACACAAAAGCAACAACTCAAGCTGAGCCCCCAGATGTTGCAGTCCTTTGAACTGATGGCTCTACCCCTTGCAGAGCTGCAGCAGAAAATTGCCTCCGAGATAGATACTAACCCTGCTTTGGAGATACCCTCTGGTAGGGAGGCCTCCTTTGAGGCGTTTGCTGAGAAAAACCAGGACAACGAAAAAAATATCGACACCTACTCTGACTCATCCAGCTATGGAAGTGACCGAGGGGGGTATGACACAGAGGCTTCAGACCGCCTGCAGAGCTTCATGGAGAATGCCCTGAGCGATGAAGAGACCTTGCAGGAACACCTCATGAGCCAACTTGGCTGTGAGGCTCTGAGTGAGCCCGAGTATGAGGTGGGGATGATACTCATCACCAACCTCGATGCGAACGGCTTCCACGTCCAGGAGCCGCTCGGACTCTTGAATAAGGAGCAGAAAGCTCTGTTCGAGCCCATGCTTGACAGGCTGCACCGCTTTGACCCCCCTGGGATTGGAGTACAGACCTGGCGGGAGTCGCTCATACTCCAAGCACAGGTCAAAGGGATGGAGGGTGAGGAACTGAAAACCTTCTCGCTTCTGGTCCAGGATAACCTAGAACTGATGCGGGCAAACAAACAGGCACAAGCGGCAAAGAATATGGGGATAGAACTTGAGGAGTTGGATGAGCTCTTCAGCTTCCTCAAGACCCTTACCCCCTACCCTGGACAAGGCTTCTCGAGCGGACCACAACTCTATGTCATCCCAGACATCTCTATCCGAAAGGTGGAAGGGGAACTTATCCTACGCATGAACAGGTCATCCTTACCGGATCTCATGATAAACAAAGAATTTGAAGCATTTTCCTTGGGGAAGATACCCAAGGAGACACAGGCCTACATTCAGGGCCAGCTCAAGAGGGCAAACTCCCTCATGTTCCAGGTCAAGCTTCGCAACCAGACCCTTTACAAAGTGGGACAGGTGCTTGCTGAAAAACAGAAAGAGTTCTTTCTCTCAGGACCACAGTTCATCCAGCCGCTGACCCAAAAATGCGTTGCCGACCAGATTGGGGTCCACGAGACAACGGTCAGCCGAATATCCACTGCCAAATGGATAGACACCGACTGGGGCATTATCCCGATCAAAAGGCTGTTCAGCAGTGCAGTGGGAGATGAAGGAGAACAGGTTTCCAAGCATGCAGCCAAGGAGATCATTCGCCAAATCCTGGAAGAGCATCAGGGAAAGAAAGCCCTGTCGGATCAGAAAATATCGGACCTGTTGAAAGAGCGCGGCCTATCAGTAGCGAGAAGGACTGTGGCCAAATATCGCAATGAACTGCACATCGACCCCTCATTCATTAGGGGGACAAACTGATCGTAGGGCTCTGATGCAATGAAAGGTATCAATCCCCCAGGGCAAGCCCTGGAAAGAGGAGGCGTTGCCTCCTTTTCCGCCCCAAGGGGCTCACGTATCTCACCTTGCTTTCCCGGCACTCGCTCGGTAATGGAAGCATGGTAATGCTTCCGCTACTCTCGCTTCGTTGGGGAATGAAGGGACGCTTTCGCGTCCCTCCAGAAGTATTACAATTCCAACGTGATCAATGCTCCTTTATCTTGCCCTTTTCCTTTCTGGCTACAGCTTCAATCTTGTCCACCAGCATCTCGATGCCTTCATACAACTCATAACAGTCATAACCAACCATCTTGAACGTACCCCAGGAAAAGTGAATCTTCGCATCCAAGTGAAAACCTTGCCCTTCTGTCTCTCTGGTCATGACAATGTCCAGGTCATGAAGGTAATCTTCGGCGAACTGCAACTTCTGCAATTTCTTGTCCAAAAACACTCTGGTCTCGTCACTAGGATTGTAACGGATGCCTCTTACTGTCAAATTCATAAGCCCTCCTTTGACTAAGGTCCTATCTCAAAGATAAGGCTTCCCAAGCGATACGTCAATGGACAAATATTCCCTTAAAGCTACATTAGCACTTATCCTTAGGTACATTCCCTTGTTATACATAAGGATACTATGGTAAAAATACCACAAGCAGGGACAAACCAGGGGTTGCAGAACGAAAGTAACAACTGTATAGTACAAACAACTAGGGAGACTCTCTCCCCCAAGGAGATTATGATGTCGGAATTTACGATTCTTGACCTTCTTGACCTCGACCTGAAGGAACACAACCATCTCAGCCTGATATGCATTGCAGGTCGGACAGGTCTTTCCAAGAAGATTACCACAAGCAAGATAAGTCGTCCGGGCCTCCCCCTCAGCGGGTTCTTTGAGGAGTTCAGCAACAACAGCATCCAGGTCTTCGGGCGTGGAGAGCAGGCGTACCTGCAGAAGCTGGAGAATGAACACAACCTTGCAAGCATTGAGCGACTATTCAAATATGACATTCCCTGTTGCGTATTCTGTGACGGCGCTGATCCAAGTCCCCGCTTTACAGCCCTTGCCGAAGAGACAGGGACAGCTATACTCAAGACTGATCTTCTCTCCTCCGACTTATCCCGTAGGCTTTACCAGACTCTCGATGAGGTATTCGCACCAACGCAGACCATCCATGGGGTACTTGTAGAGGTCTATGGCATCGGGGTGCTCATCACAGGGGAAAGCGGTGTCGGCAAGAGTGAGACCGCCTTGGAACTTATCGAGCGGGGTCACCGCCTCATCAGTGATGATACGGTGCGTCTTCGGAACATCAGCGACAACTTCATCATAGGCATGGGGGAAAACCCCCTGCTTGCTCACCATATGGAGATTCGGGGCCTTGGAATCCTCAACTTGGCAAACCTCTTTGGCGTCGGAGCCATACGGGACCGTAAGCAGGTCCAGCTCTCGGTCAAGCTTGAGCAGTGGGATGCGAAGAAGAACTACGACCGTGTGGGTGAAGGGTCTTTACATGATACCTTCCTCGGGATCGACATCCCGATGGTCCTCATCCCCGTCAAACCCGGACGCAACATCCCTGTCATCATAGAAACTGCCGCCAGAAATGAGCGGTTGAAAAAATTAGGATACTATTCTGCAAAAGAGTTCGACCAGAGCGTGCTCAAATGGTTGGAGAGCGAATCTGCTAGAAACATGTATAACTTCAATGAGGAGACGCGCTGATGGTCACACGAGAGATTAAGATATGCAACAGGGCAGGAATCCATGCACGCCCTGCTGCGAATATCGTGAAAGTCGCAAACAAGTTCAATAGCGAGCTCTTTCTGGAAAAGGGCACTATGAAGATCAACGGGAAATCCATCATGGGAATCATCACCTTGGGTGCTACCTACCAGAGCGCCCTTACCATGATATGCGAAGGACCTGAAGAAGAGTTGATGGCCGACGCCATCGAGAAATTGTTTCAGAACCGATTCGAGGAGTAACAGATGCATAATTTGACCGACAGACAAAAGGATGTAGCTCTCTTCATTAGCCAATATATCCGAAAGAACAACTATGCTCCTTCTGTTCGTGACGTCGCCGAGAACTTCAAGTTTTCAGTAAAGGCCGCACACGACCACATCAAGGCCCTTGAGGCAAAGAATGTCATCAGAACCACCGATGGAATCTCCCGGTCCATCGAAATCATCGGGGAGGAGTACATCCCCCGCGAAGAGATGATCAGCATCCCTGTGCTGGGTACCATTGCAGCAGGAGTCCCCCTGATGAGCGAGGAGAATACAGAATACCTATTGAATCTGCCCATCTCGATGATCAGCAATACCCACAACACCTATTTTGCCCTCAAGATTCGTGGAGAAAGTATGATTGAGGCAGGAATCTTCGACGGTGACATAGCCATCCTCAGAAAGTGTGAGACAGCCAATACCGGCGATATCATAGCCGCCTCCGTAGGAGAGGAAGAACCCGGGATCACACTCAAGGGTTACTACCCTTCCAATGGGAATATTGAACTGCGTCCTGCTAACTCAGCCCTTGGCTCCATCATCACCCGAGAGTGCCGAATCCATGGCAAGCTACACCTGCTGATAAGGAACTACGCATGAGAGCGCCTGTCCACCTCCTGCTCGGCCCTGAGACCGGCGATAAGGAGCTGTTGCTCAAACAGATCAGAGACGCTCTCAAGAAAGAGACCGGCAGTGATCTGGAGATGCATCGGTTCTACCCCTTTGAAACCGAGAAAGGGGAGATTTTCATCGCACTGAACAACAACTCCCTATTCTCTGAGCACCGGCTGGTCATCCTAAGCCAGGCTGATGGCCTCAATGCCTCCATGGTAGAAGCCCTAGTCGAGTATATCGCACACCCAAGCGAGAGCGCGACGCTGGTCATCATCTCCAGCGAACTCTACCTGCCAGCCAAGCTGATGAAGGCTGTCCCCAAAGAAAACACCAAGACCTTTTATGAGCTTTTCGATAATCAGAAATACGGATGGGTACAGAACTTTTTCCAGAAATATGGACTTACCATTACCCCCGATGCAATAAACCTGTTACTCTCGATGGTCGAGAACAATACCCAGGAGCTCCGTACCATCTCCAGCCAACTCACCCTCTTCTGGAAAACAGGGAATCAGGGGGGTGCGATAACCGAAGACGACATCCAGACCTACATTCACCACAGCAGGCAGGAGGATGCGTTCACCCTCTTTCCCTACATTGCAAAGGGCGACCTCAAATCGAGCATAGCTTCGCTTCATGCAATCCTGGGAAGTGGAGACAGCTCCAGTGGTATCCTTCTGGTATCGGGTCTGCTTTGGCAGTTCAGGCGCCTGTTATCCATCCAGGAGCAGATGAAGGATGGCTGTAGTGAGTATGAGGCCTTCTCCGCGGCAAAGGTTCTGGGAAAGGGTGCTGCCATTCGTAGTCCTAAGGACAAGTCAGTCTATCATGAAGGAAGACAGACCTACTCCAGAGAGGAGTGCAGGGCTATCATAACCGTCTTATCTGAGGCTGACATTGCAACAAAGGAAGCTGGATCTGATATGCTGCCTATCGTGTTGGAGAGGATGCTCTACCGCATCGTCTCCTGCAAGGGAAGGGAACTTTCCCGTGTAGGGTTTGCAACACTCTAGAGATTGAGCTGCTTGAGCAGGCGTTGGGCAACAGCAAGGGGAAGACTTCCCTCTTTTGCAAGATCTTCAGGCTGCTTGCTGAGCATCACGTCCAGACTCCCAAAGGTCTTCATCAAGGCCATGCTCCTCTTCTTCCCAATCCCCTCTACCGATTGCAACAACTGGAACGAGGCATCACGACTTCTTGCTGCCTGGTTGGCACTGGTTGCAAACCGGTGACATTCATCCCGCACAGCGATGACCAGCCGCAGGGCCTCACTATACTCAGGCAATACCAGGGGGGGGCGGTCATCATCGAAAATGATGGTCTCGAACTTCTCTGCTATTCCAATGAGGGGGATGTCAAACATGCCAAGATCATCAAGTACCTCTCGAACAGCATTCACCTGCCCTTTTCCCCCATCGACTATAAGGAGACCCGGCCTTTCAAGTTTCTCGTTGAGAATCTTAGAATACCTTCTGGCAGCGGCCTCACGCATCGACTCATAGTCATCAACCTTTCCCTGCAGGCTCTTGATGTTGTACCTGCGGTAGTTAGGCTTGTCAGGGTTTCCCTCGCGAAAGGATATGAGGGAGGCAACAGTATACTTTCCCGATAACTGGGCAATATCAAAACCTTCAATGAGCGAGGGGGGTGAACTCAGGTTCAGAACCTGGGCAAGTTCCCCTAAGGCTTGGGTATTATCCTTGCTCTTCAAGCGCTTTTCCACATCTCTCGACGCATTTTCCCTAGCCATTCTCAGAATCCTGAAATGCTTGCCTTCCAGGGGAAGACTCACTTCAAGCCGACCTCCGAGCAGCTCTGCAAAATACTGTCTGATAAGGCTGATGTCAATCTCATGTGATACATAGAGGTACTGGGGAAGTTTCATGCCATCGGCATAATACTGCACCAAAAAGTTAAGCAGGGTCTCTGTCTCCTCGCCTAAGGTCTCCGCACGGTAGAGGGCTCGCCCGATAAGCCGGCCGTCACGCATCTGCATCAGGGAGATGGTGCACAAGGGCCCTCGCATCTCGATGGCAGCATAGTCGCGGCTCTCCTGGGCAAAGTCCTGAACCTGCTGTTCGCTACCTGTGGTGGTGATGGCATCTATCTGGTCGCGCCTTATGGCCGCTTCCTCAAAGTTCAGGGCCTTGCTCGCTGAGAGCATCTCACTTTTCAGTCGCTTGACCAAAGATTCGGTCTTGCCTTCCAATAAATCGATCACAGCTGCTACAGATCTGCCATACTCTTCTTGAGAGACCAGGGAAGCACAGGGGCCGCTACACAGGCCGATATGATAATACAGGCAGGGCTTGTCGCGTTTGCGCAAGGGAATACCACACCGACGCAGGGGGAAGAGCTTTTCGATCAGAGTCAGGTAGAGATCGAGCTTTCCCCCGTCAGGGAAGGGCCCGAAATATCTCGATCCGTCATCGATGATCCTTCGGGTCCTGAATACTTTCGGGAACTTTTCGTTGGTGATGCGGATTATTTGATAGCTTTTGCCATCTTTGAGGGAGATGTTGTAGTGGGGAGAGTATTTCTTGATGAGGTTATTTTCCAGCACCAGAGCTTCAAACTCGTTGCCGGTGATGATGTACTCTATCTGTACTATCTTCTTCACCAGGGCCTCAGTCTTGGCACTCCGGTTTGCAAGGAAGTAGCTTACTACACGCTTCTTGAGGTCCTTTGCCTTTCCTACATAGATGATAACCCCTGTCTTGTCCTTCATCAGATAGACACCGCTGGCATGCGGAAGCTCCCTTGCCTGTTCACTAGGGGGAAGTGCTTCTGCTGCTACGCTGCCGAAGCTCTCTATCTCGGTCAGGGTGCTGTAGGGCTTTTTCTCATCACTCATGGTAGCCATAGGATACTCATTGGAACTTGTTTTGACAATCGGGAACCAGTACAATACCCCATATGGAACATCCCCTTTTCACCACCCTGCCCCAGAGTGAACAGACCTATCTGCAGAGTCTGCAGGCGAAATACTCCTTTAGCTTTCAAGAACAGAGACAGATCGTAGAGACTGCATCGGATCTCCTGCAGTGGAAGATGGGTCCCATAGAGCGTTGGTTTGATGAAGGGAAAGAGAACAAGGCACAAGGCAAGAAAAGAGGCAAAGCACTTGTTAGCAACCTACTCAAAAGAGTCAACGAGGAGCGCAGGCGTCCTACAGACTATGAGGACTTCTTCCCAGGCGAACGATTGCCCGACAAAGTCCAGAGTGTCATCGTACATACTGAAAAGATCATGGGACGGTGTCCCTGCCCAGTAGAAGGGGAGAAAACGCGCTGTTGCAATCTCAAGACCCTCGATGCTGTCCAGCAGTGTTCCTTCGGGTGTTCCTACTGCTCCATCCAATCGTTCTACAATAAAGGCGAGATCAAGGTAGTGGGGAACCTGCAGGAACGCTTGGAGAAGATTGAACTAGAGGATAATATCTGGCATATAGGAACAGGGCAGAGCAGTGATTCGCTCTTGTGGGGAAACGACTTCGGCACCCTAAACGCCCTCTCAAATCTGGCACAGCGCTATCCTCAGACCATCATAGAGCTCAAGACAAAGAGCCACCGCACGGACTGGCTTGCGATGGACCTGCCACCCAACATAGTTGCCACCTGGTCGCTCAATGCCCCTACCATCATAGGAAAGGAGGAGCATCTAACCGCTACACTCGAGCAGAGACTCTCTGCAGCACGAAAGGCTGCAGACAAGGGCATCCCTGTAGGCTTCCATCTGCACCCCATGGTCTGGTTCAAGGGGTGGGAAAAAGAATACGAACAGGTTATCAATCTAGTTACTGACACTTTCAAGCCAGAGGAGCTGGTCATGTTTTCCTTCGGGACATTGACCTTTACCAAGGCTGTGCTACGTACCCTCAGAAGCCAAGGACGTGATAGCCGTATCCTCGATATGGATCTTACAGGCGCAGCCGGCAAGTACTCCTATCCTTTGGAAACCAAACGAAGGATGTTTTCCCATGCCTACTCATGCTTCCCACAGCAGTGGAAACAAACAGGACCATTCTTCTATCTCTGCATGGAGGACCCAAGCCTGTGGGAACCCACCTTTGGCTATAGCTATGCCAATGACAGGTCCTTTGAAGCGGCCATGAAAGAGGCCTACCAACAGAGAGTTGCTCTCCTAGCCAAGAAGAGGCCCCTGTTCGTATAGGAGCATAAAAAAGTATGGCAAAAAAAGAATACCACATTATTCTTGTCTTCTGGTATTTGCGTACTATAGACTGAAAAAGAATATCTTGCAGGAGCATATAAAAAATGAGCAGACGCAACGATGCAGTTAGAGTGTATGAAATTCCGCCCTACAAACAGATTTTTCCCTTCATCATGCCCAAACGGTGTGATTCACTCGTATATCAGAATATGGTGTTGGACCTAACCAATGCCGTAGCCTTCATCAAGAAGAACAAGCGTTCTGACGGTTCCAACTATAGGGTCTTCGAGCTCTTCATCGCCGCCCTGATGAGGACCATAACCCTCAGGCCCGAGCTGAACAGGTTCTTATCAAACTACCAGTATTGGCAACGCAATGAGCTCTCAGTCAACTTCATAGTCAAAGAGGACTACACCGACGATGCCCCTGAACACAGTATGCCCTTGTACTTCTCAGAAGAGATGACCTTAGATGAAATCTCCAAGATCATCGATAATGCGATCATAGCTCAACGTGAACCTGCAAATGAGAACATTACTGATAGGATAATCCTTTTCTTCCTGAAATTCCCGAAGTGGTTCATCAGGATGGCTGCTGCTTTTTTAAGCATGCTTGACCGCTATGGCAAGGCCCCGAAGGCCTTGAGGGATGCAGATGGTCTGCATACCACCATATTCATCAGCAATATGGGCAGTATTGGCCTCGGGGGGGGAAGCCCCCACCACCATGTCTATGAGTGGGGTACCACCAGCCTGTTTGTAACGATGGGGATACTAAGAAGGGTGCATACGGTAGTAGGAAACACGAAAACCCATACGGACACCATGGAGGTTGGCTTTACCGTCGATGAGAGAATCACAGACGGCTTTTACTTCACCAAGTCCATCAAACTGTTGCAGGACCTGTTGAACGATCCTGTTGAGTTGACAAGAAAGCCCATCCTGCCTCCTCCCCCTCTGACAAAGAAGGAGTACAAGCAGAAACTCAAATCAGCGAAAAAACTAGCTAAGCTTTGAGTCAAAGAGCTCCTTAGCCCTGCCCTTCAGAGGATTCTCCTCACCTTTGAGCACTGACTTGAGGGCTGCGAGTTCATTGGCACTGAAGGTCTTTGCCCCCCTCTTGTGCTCCTCAAACGCCTCGGTTGCTATGGGACATACCTTGCGGACCATATCAAGGATGGTCTGGGCATAGATGCGGATTTCATACTGTGCATGCTCGTCCAGACGTAACTGCAAGAAGTGAAAGAGGTTGTGCAGGTCCATCTGCCAATACCATTCGGTATAGAGGCTGAGGGGAAGGTCAATCCTGGCCAGTTCCCTGGCAATTCCCATATCAAGAAGTTTCTGATAGTTCTCGTAGCTTCTCTTCTGGTCTTCAAGAAGCAGCTCGAGCACCTCTTGGGCAACAGCAGGGTCAACTGCTTCTGCCTTCCTTCCCTGTTTGTTGTCTTCACTCTGGTAGTTGATGTGCTGGGCATCCGGGCGGTAACACTCGTCACTCATGACAGTGTACCTCCCGCTGATCTCATTGACGCGTCCTGTGCGGTGACGAATCCACTGCCTAGCGACAAAGATGGGCATGCGCACGTGGAAGGTGAAGTTGACCTGCTCAAAGGGAGAGGTATGGTCGTTACGCAACAGGTAGGTTATCAGACCCTTATCCTGGCGGTAGGTCTTTGTGCCACTTCCATAGGAGACACGAGCGCTCTGTACAATCCGCTCATCACTTCCCAGATAGTCCACAAGACGAACAAAACCATGATCGAGGACAGGAAAAGCCCTGTCCAGAATCTCTTCAGCAGCAGGTACGATACAGTGGGCCATGATCAACTCCTCATATGTTCTTCCCAATATACAGGGTATGTATGGGTATAATTTTCGTAAAATGCACTAGAAAGTTCTTGGCTTTCCCACCCATTATGCAAATAACAGGCTCAAAGGGCAACCTGCTACAGTAGACTCATTCTTCCCAGCAGGACAGCCAAGCCTGCTGAAGAGGCTGTCTCTGTCCTGAGAATCCGCTTCCCTAGGGAGGCTGGTACGAAGCCGGAGGCAGTAAACAGGGATCTCTCTCGGTCAGTGAAGCCGCGCTCCCCTCCGATAGCCAGCACAACAGGAATTACAGGGGCAGGAAAGGATGACAGGCTCTTGGCTTCCATCACATTGTCCAGGACAATCCTCGTTCCAGTAATTTCCAGACCCGAGATAGCATCTTCCACTGTTTTGGCGAACACCACGTCACTGACCCCTGTCTCTCCACTTTGCATCGCACCATCAAGAAGGATCGATCGGTACTCCCCGTTCGTATAGAGCTTGGCATCGGCATAGGATTTTTCGGTGGTGTCAGAACCTGTTAGGATAATTCTTGAGACACCAAGGCTTACCGCTTCCCTGAGGATCCGTCTCATGCAGATGGGCCTTACTTGGGCAACCATAAGATTTATAGGATACAGGGGAGGGGAAGGCTCACCTCCGATGAAACTGAAGAACAGGTTCTCACTATCTTGTGAAAGGATGGTTGCCAGTCCTTTCACACCGTTAATCTCTCCGGCAAGGAATTGTCCCCCTACGCCTAGTTTTAGGATTTTCCGTATATGCAAAGCTCGATAATCAGAAAGAGGAAGGCTGTTTTCCGCATGCAAATGGGAAAAAAGGATGATATTCATGGTCGGAACTATAGCATGAGGGCACAAAAGAAAGATAGAGTTAGTAGCATGAACAGAAGAGCCATATACGTTGCAACATCACACGACTGTGCTGCCAACCTGGCAGGAGAGGCGTATCTGATCAAGGAAGAGCTTGAGCACATCCTCTATCTGTGGGTGAATGACCCTTGCATTGTCATCGGGCGTTTTCAAAACCCCTACAGCGAATGCAATCTCGAGAGGATGGATAAGGAAAACGTGCATCTTGTGCGTCGGAAGAGCGGAGGAGGGGCGGTCTATCATGACAGGGGCAACCTTTGCTTCACCCTGATTGGGAAAAAGGATTCCTCCACCAAGGAGGAGAACTTCGCCCTGATCCTTGATGGCCTGGCAAAACTTGGCATCAAGGCTGAACTTTCCGGCCGCAATGATATCCTCAGTGAGGGAAAGAAGATTTCAGGCAATGCGTTCCAGACCACTGCAACCAAGTTCTGCCATCATGGGACACTCCTGATCACCAGCGACCTCTCTGTCATGGCCAACTACCTTACCCCCAGTTCTACCAAACTGGCATCGAAGGCGGTAAAGTCTGTTGCCTCACGGGTAGGCAACCTCAGCGAAGTCAAGAAAGACATCACTACACAAGAGGTCGAAGACGCCCTTATTGAGGCGTTCTGTGACAAGTACGGCCCTACGCATGTTACCCCAATTGACTTCATGGAACTTGCAGAAGCAAAAGAAGACTATCAGATGTTTGGTGATAGGAACCTGATCCTGGAGAGGACTCCCCAATTCACGCACTATCTTCATCATCGTTTCAGCTGGGGGGAGTGTTCGCTGCACATGGATGTCCATAAGACAAAAATAACCCAAGTGCGTCTGTTTACCGATTCTCTGGACACTTCCCTACCAGAACGGATAGTAAAAAAATTGGAGGGTCTCTCGTATGCTAAGAGTACCCTCCTGGATGCAGAGCGTGAGTGTCATGAAGAAGATGTGCTGGAGTTGCTCACCTTCCTCACAGAGCAGCTTTAGAGCCCTTCCCTTCCATATATCTCGATCATGCCACGGAGGCGGTCGATCCGCCATCCCTCTACAGCATCGAGGCTTGCCAAACGCCAGCTCCAGTTGCTCATCCCTACAGTCGAGGGAATGTTCATACGTGCTTGGGCATCAAGGTCTAGCAGGTCCTGCATAGGCAGTATTGCATCCTTGGAGGCACAAAGTAGCATGAGCCTGATCAGCTGCCAGACTATCTGGTCATCAGGGGCTTCAAGATAGCGACGTACCTTGTCCTTGGTCACAGGATCGAGGGCCTCATACCACCCTCTGGAGGTATTGTTGTCATGGGTTCCCGTATAGATGACACTATTGTACTGGCAGTTGTGAGGGAGGTATGCATTAGTCGTATCCAGTTTCCCCTCCTTCAGACCAAAGGCAAACTGCAATATCTTCATACCTGGCAGGTTGTTTGAGTCACGCAGCTCTTCCACGTCGGCTGTAATGACGCCCAAGTCCTCAGCTATGAGGGGGATGTCATCACCAAGGGCACCTTTCAATGCGGCAAACAGCTTCTTCCCTGGTGAGGGAACCCACTTGCCGTTCATTGCCGTCTTTTCACCCTTGGAAATCTCCCAGTATGCTGCAAAGCCTCTGAAGTGGTCGATCCTGATGATGTCACACACATGAAGTGTCTTCTCGATGCGTTTGATCCACCAGGCAAAGCCCTCTTTCTCATGTTCCTCCCAGTCGTAGACGGGGTTTCCCCAGTGCTGGCCTTCGTCGGAGAACGCATCGGGGGGAACACCGCTGGAGGCAGTCTGCAGGCCCTGCGCATCCATTTTGAAAAGGTGTCGGTTTGCCCATGCATCGACGCTGTCAGGTGCTACAAATATGGGAATGTCACCAATGATGGAGACCTGGTGCTTGTTGGCATACGCCTTGAGCTTCGCATACTGTTCAAAGAACAGATACTGCAAGGCCTTGATCCGCTCGATATCCACTGCATAGGAGGCTCGAGCCTCAGATAAGGCTTCGCTCTCGCGTAAACGCAAGGGTTTTGGCCAGGTTGTGTGCCAGCGAGAGTCGTTGTATACCCCGCACAAAACCTGATAGAGGGCATAGTCGTCAAGCCACCAGCTGTTCTCTTTGCAGAAAAGAGTGTACTTGTCTACAACCTCGCTCTCTGTGTCTGCAAGGAACGCATCAGAGGCCTTCATGAGGAGTGGCTCCTTGAAAGCCCTGACCTTGCCATAGTCGATGCGGTCAAGAGGGAATTCACCAGTGGAGAGAACGTCTTCCAAGTCGAGATAGCCGTCATAGGCAAGAGTTTTCAGGTCGATGAGCAGTTCATTTCCTGCAAAGGTCGAACGGGCCGCATAGGGTGAGTCCCCATAGCCGGTAGGACCGAGCGGAAGAATCTGCCAAAGCGTTACTTTGGCGCTCTTGAGCAGGTCGACGAAGGCGAATGCTTCATCACCAAAGCTTCCGATTCCATGTGCCGAAGGCAGTGATGTTGGGTGCATCAGCACACCACATCTTCTTTGTAGGTGTTCCATGAATGTAACTATACTCTATTGTTGGTGTTTTTGCCTATTGGGCCCTCCTGTGCAATTACTCTTTGCTAGGCCTCTTTGCTTGCTTGTTCTAAGTCTAAAAATAGGATATAATGCCGCTATGAGTTCATTGCAGGGTTTTGTTCAGTTTTCAGTTGGGGATCACGTCGTTTATCCGTTACAAGGGGTAGGCGTCATCAAGCGCGTAGAAGAGCGCATGTTCAGAGGGTCAGAGACCCTCTACTATGTCATTTATCTGGATATCTCTGACATGACAGTCATGATCCCAGTAGACAAGTCAGAAGAAATGGGCATCAGGGCAATTGTACCCAAGGCGGAAGCAGATGCTGCTATCGAAACCATAACGAGCAAATATGAGCCCATGCCAGTCGACTGGAAGGCGCGCTACCAGATGAATGTGGATCTGCTCAGAGAAGGCTCGATTGCCTCCATTGCAAAGGTCGTACAGGCACTCTATCACCGGAGCAAAATCAAAGAGCTTCCGGTCCAGGAGCGTAAGCTCTATGACAATGCATTGAGGCTTCTCATTGACGAGACTGCCTACTCTTTGAACAAGGACAAGAAAGAAATTGAAATGCTTGTCTTCTCCCGCTTGGAGAAATAGCATGGGGTTTCCAGAACATGCGGTCATAGTCACTGCTGCTGGCAGCAGTGACAGGTTTAACAAGCAGGGGCTCGGAGTCAAGAAAGAGTACCTTACCATTGATGGGCATACAGTGCTCTACCACTCGGTAGAGCCCTTTCTACAGGTACCCAACTTGCGCGCTATCATAGTGACCCATCCAAAAGATATGGCAGACCAGTGCGCTATAGCCTTGGAAGAGATTTTTGACCAAAATATCATTCCAGTCATCCTAGTTGAGGGTGGCAAGGACAGACAGGAGTCTGTGTACAATGCACTGAAGTTGCTTAGAACCATGTCATTGCCCATCGACTATGTCGCCATACACGATGGAGCCCGTTGTTTTGTCACCTCGGATCTGATAATCCGTACCTTAGCCACCGCTACGGTATTTGGAGGGGCTGTACCCGCCCTTCCCCCTACCGATGCTCTGAAGAGCATCGACAAGAATGGGGTAATAACCAGTCATATAGAGCGTTCTGAGACAGCTTCTGTCCAAACTCCGCAGATTTTTCATTTCCCGGAAATTCTCACAGCCCATCAGAGTGCAGATTCCAACGAAAACAGGTATGTGGACGACACCCAGGTGTTTACTGAATTCGGCATGAGTGTAGGCATTTGTGAGGGAGAGAGAGGAAATCGAAAGATTACGTATCTGGAAGATATTCCAAATGCAGAAGTTCAGATTGACGAGTACCTTAAGAACCTCGAAGAGGGAAAGAGGAAAACTAAGGCTGCAATAGCACTAAAACTGGCGATGAGCCAAATTAAAGGCGAACAAGCAAAGCAAGAGCAGGCAAAAACATGAGAATAGGCAGTGGTTGGGATATCCACGCGCTGGTACCGAACAGGACCCTGATCATTGGAGGAGTCCACATCCCCCATGACAAGGGAGAGGCAGGACACAGTGACGGAGATGTCCTCATCCATGCCATCATCGATGCAATCCTAGGTGCCCTTGCCAAAGGGGACATTGGTTCCCACTTCCCTGATACCGACCCCACCTACAAGAATGCGGACAGCCAAGAGCTTCTGAAACAGATACTTGAGCATGAATTATCACCCTACTCCATAACAAATCTCGATACCACCATCATTCTCCAGAGACCTAAGCTACGAGAACATATTGATGTGATACGGCAGAATCTGGCAAAGATAATGCACCTGGACCTTGAGCAGGTCTCGGTTAAGGCTAAGACATCTGAGGGGATGCTCAACGAGGTAGGTAGCGGGAATGCCATCATAGCCTATGCTACAGTCTTAATTTCCCCATAAACTCTGTTGACACTCAATCCAATAATACTTTATAGTTGGCACTGCGCCCAGGTGGCGGAACTGGTAGACGCGCTAGGTTCAGGTCCTAGTGACCGAAAGGTTGTGAAAGTTCAAATCTTTTCCTGGGTATTTACGGCAAACCTTTGATATGCAAGAAATTGCTTGGGGTTTGCCTTTTTTATTTTTTCATCTAACCAAGCATTTTTTGGAGCTGTTTTAGTCACTGTGCACAGTTGTGTGCACAGTAAGAATCCAAAGGAGCTGGTTATGAGAGCAAGAGAACCTTTTACACTCACCAAAAGAAAGATCGGGAAAAAAACTGTCTATTATTATATCGCCTATGATGAAACAGGGCGCAGGAAGAAATTCTCTACAGGTTGTACTACAAAAACCCAGGCGATGGCATACACCATGGAACTATACAGATCCAATTCATTGATTCCTGAAAAGAAGCAGACCCGACAGGTGATCACATTCGGGGACTATTCAAACACGTGGTGGACAGATAAATGCGAATACATCAAAGCCGAGTCCCTTCGTGGCAGGGATCTCTCTGATCAGTACATCAAGACCAATAGACAGCTTCTGGTGAACCATATTCAACCCACTTTCAATGAGTATGTTCTTTCTGATATTAGCTCAACGATGATTGAGAGTTGGCAACGTTCCTTACTTGAGAAGAAAACCCTTGCTCCCAAGAGTGCCAACAATATCCTTTCAATTCTATCTGTCATAATGGAAGAAGCCAGACGGGCAAAACTCATCCCTATAAATCCTGTAAAGGAAGTCAGGACACTGGCAAAGAAAACCAAAGCCAGAGGTATCCTTTCCCTGGAAGAAGCAAGGGATCTTTTGACCAATATTTCATATTGGGATAATCCGGTGGCTTATGCTGCGTCTTTATTGGCTGCATGCACTGGGATGAGACTTGGTGAAATCAGGGCACTACGGCCTTCAGATATAAATGACGGATATATTCACATCGAACACAGCGTGGACCTTCAAGGGGCTCTCAAGAGTACAAAGACAGGAGATTCAAGGGACCTTCCCCTACCCCCTCGCTTGATGGATATCATTACAGAACTGTGTAAGCATGTTGAAAAATGTGATCGTGTCTTTTCTGTAGCAGGAAGCCCAATGAGCTCAAAAGTGATCAGGAATGCTCTTTACCAGGCACTGATTGCCAAAGGTATTACCGAAAAGGAACGACAGGAACGAAACATCACTTTCCACTCATGGCGTCACTTTCTAAATTCTCAGTTGCTCTCCCACGGGGTGAATGCAGAGAAGACTAGGAAAATTACAGGGCATGCTACAGAATCCATGACTGAACATTACTCGCATTTTCTAGTGGAAGATTTTGCCGATGTACTACAAATTACGGAAAATATTTTAAAGAATGCAAGATAAGAGGCCCTTCTCAGGGCCTCCCGACTTCTTCTACAAGAGATTATCGTAGTAACCTTGTTCTGCCCTATAGGCAGCTTGATACAAGGCTCCACTAGATCTCCATGATTCAGTCTTCGAAACAAACTCAGGCTGCAATTGCTGTGTTGTTTCGTAGGTAAGGTGTCCGTACTTTTGGATAAAATCTAAAAGTACCCGAATTTCCGAGCTCCGATAACGTGAATAATTCATAATGAGTTATTCCCTTCTGGCCGGTCTGAAGCTTGACACC
The DNA here is from genome assembly GCA_016342655.1 of Sphaerochaeta sp. GTDB lineage: Bacteria > Spirochaetota > Spirochaetia > Sphaerochaetales > Sphaerochaetaceae > Sphaerochaeta. Next base: position 33,310 of record JAEINL010000012.1, read on the forward strand.
CCTAAACTATCTACACTACACTAATCTTACAAGGGAAAAGTGAGTGAGAATAGCTTCAGGAAACTAATCCGGCATTTCTCAACGAAAAGGATTGCTTACATAAGCAGTCCTTTTTTCTTTCTCAAAGATTCAATACGCTTTTCTACAGCTGTCCAAGATACCTTGAAAATGCTTGCGAGCTCTTGAATCTCAAATCCATTCAACATGTCCTGTTCCTGTACAAGATCACAATAAGCAGGCCAAAATGTTTGCTCAGGCATTAACAATACTGCTGCAAATTTGTTGGCCTGCCATTCGGGAGAAATAAACGGCTTGACTTTTGTTATATCGACAGCTCGTGCCGCGGTAGCTAATTTCTGAAGCCACTGTTCAGTATGCAAAACTACATGACCACACTCATGTGCTAGAGTATATCTTGCTCTACCGTCATCCTTTTCAAGTTTGTTATAAGTATCCTCACGAATGTATACTTTTCTTGTTTGAAAATCTGTCACAGCTTCTATATCATCTGCGAAATACGTGTCAGGTTTGAGTTCCATACAATAGCCATATTCAGATAGAACCAGTTCAACTAACCATTCTACATTCACAGATTCGGGACGAAAAAGGACAGAGCCTTGATGCTTTCTCAAAATCTTGTTTGCCTCATCCCCAATATCATTCGCTGACATTGGGAGAGCCGTAAAACCTATGATTGGAATCATCTACGCCTCCCTTTCGTTTTTTAACTATTTAAAATACGCACAATGCTTGATAACATTTCGTTATCAACTGATAGAATGGTTCTAGCTGCCTGCAATCTTTGATCATCACCTGGATTTTCCTCTAGCTCACGAAAAATCTTCTGTTTAGTGATTAGCGTTTCCAGCTCTTCTTTCTTGACATGATAAAACTCCGCAATGTTTTGAAGCTTTTCAGGAGAAGGGAATTTTGCGCCAGACTCCAATTCTGATAAAAACATTGCCGACAATCCAATTTGAGAAGAAGCTTCCCTTAGAGTCAAATTACGTTCGACACGCATTGCTCGAACCTTGTCTCCAAACGGTCTCTCTGCCTTCATGGTACACCTCCTATGCTTTGGTATACGTTCCTTTTTTTGTGGCACTATGGCCATCACATTTGATGCTTGTACTATAACATATTTTTAATCTTTTGTCAAGCTATTTCAGCTTACAAAGCTTATTTAGCTTACAAAGCTTATTTAGCTTATGCAATCAATACAAACCGATTTTTACTTTTCCATAGAGTTCGACCTCCAGTCAGTGTAAATCAGTTACTAAATTTCTACGATAATAATAGAACAAAACTTGCAAGTCGGACGAATAAATCATGTCCATTCCCATTTGAGAGAGATACATAAAATATTAAGATCCTGAATCCTGACTCCACCTCGCTAATGAATAAATTGCTAGACTATACAGCAGACTTAATTGTAATTTATGTGCTCGATCCTGAGAAAATTATTGATAAAAAAATCGTCTACGATGCATTAATTAATAAGATTAAGCATCGCTATACCAAGATTTGAGCTTAGTCATAAGTATTTATGTTAACTCGCAAATAACACAATTCTTTATCTAATCAAAAAAGTGTTTATAAAATTCTATAGATTTTATATCGTCATTTTTTATATCACTGATAATTTTCTTTAAAAGTTCCTTTGACTTCAACCTAAGTTCATTCAATTCATATACCCCAGCATTTTCTAATTTACAAATATCAAATACTAGAGGATCCATTGGCAATGTTTCGCTATAATACAATGGAGTAATCAGATTCATAAATTCTTCTGTAAAATTCGGAATCTCAAGCCTTTCCCAATACCCTAAGGCAAGACTACCACCTTGTCCACCAACTGACAGTTTATCTAGGTACCCAGTATCTTTACAATATATTAAATATTGACCAAGGAGAATTGATCTCTTAAGAGAGTAACTTGGAGCCTTTTTGGGACTTACAATTATTCCATGAAAGTTTGTTGTAAAACTCAGGTGTTTATCACATATGATAAATGTTTTGCCTACTGTCCCTTCTGCAGAGAATAAAATATCTCCAACCCCCAAAAACCAGACAGGATTTCGAGCTCCGATATACAATGCTTTTAGCAAATACCCATTATCTGAGATATCGCTAGGATAAACGAGTAAATGGTAGTTTTTAATGTATGAATCAGATTTAATAGACCTTCCTAAGTCACGTTTTGCTAAGTTGGGACCACGTTTTACTAAATAGCCATATGAATCTAGAGAGTTCTTTCCAAATTTGTAATTTTTCACCTTGAACTCAAATTCTTCTACAGTTCTCGAGTAGTTTCCTGCATCCAAGCGATTTTGATTCTCAATTATTGAGATTGAAGGTCCCTCGTATTGGTATAAATTCTCTCCAATAGAAGATTGCATTTCTTTGGAAAACATCTGATTAGCCTTTTCCAATCGCTTTTTAGAAAGTATCTCAGAATACGCGATATTCTTTTGCAAAATCTCAAAATAAGGTAAAAGAGGGGGGATATTTGGGGATATTTCGGGAAGCATACATCTTAAAAAATTCCTTCCCGCGTGCTTAATTGTTGCTCCCCTAGGTGTAAAAGTCTCCAATTGTTGTTTAAAGTATTCATCGTTCAAAAATGCTAGACAGTAAAACTTCAGTTCATTTGATTTAAACAGGAGCTTTACAATACCAGAGGAAAATGAATAACGGATACGTTGCTCAAAAGCTAGGAACATACAACTATCACCAATATTTGCATCCTTACATAGTAAAACATCCTCATTTTCGAGCATACACGGAAAATTCAAATTTGGATTAAGATAAATTTCTTTGCTTTGCTGACTAGTTAGGTTGTAACTATCGATACAGCTATTCCTGATAAAATGATGATCAGACTTTTTTACATAGGAAGAATTTCCAGGTTCAATTCCCTTAATATAATAATCACCGGTTAAAAAGGATTCCAAAGGAAGCTGTTTCTGGTTTCTAATAGTCGAAACCGAGTAATTACTAGGAGAAAAGGAATTAGTATTAGTAATGTCGTTATATGAAATCTGTTCTGGGAGAATCTTCATTTGTACTACACCTCATTTGCCTAAAAACAAATCTTTAATTTTCTCTTCCTGGAAAAGACACCATTCTTGAAAATCAATAAATGTTTGGGAAAAGTCTTCGTCTGAAATAGACTCACCATTTTCATCAATTAGTGTTTCAAAAGTTTGTTCATCCAATTTATATATTTTAGAAAAATAGACATTTCTTTGGGATGTTCGCTTTTCATACCCCACATTTTGTATTTCCTTACAAAACACACGATAGTTGGATTCTTTCAACTTAAGCAATTCACTATCTGTGGGTTTATATCCAACAAATATAGTGGTATTAACTCCTGTTTCTGCAAAAATATTACTTGGTAAATCAATTATGGCAACAAGTCTGATTTTTGAGAGTACCCATTTTCTTGCAAATTCGTATGATTTCGTTGACGCAATGCTATTGCTCAAAATGATTGCGAAACGTCCATTTACTTTCAGTGATCTGATTGTATTTTCAAGAAAGACAATCCCCAAATCCAGACCTGATTTTGGGTTTTCCTTTATATATAAATCATAGGTTTCATACAATGCAGCAACTTGAACATCAGCACCCTTAGACAAGTCCAGGCTACGCCCCTTCCCAAATGGAGGATTAGTTAGTATTACATCATACTTCATCAATCGTGTTTCATCTGCCCATTTATCCCATTTTCCAGAGTTATGGCTTTCATCTAGTTTCTTGATTTCTCCAATACAGTCTAGTTTCTGATCAATAGAACCTTTTCCACCCATATACTTTATTGTTGCATTTCCATCACCATTTAGCAGCATATTAAGTTGCGCCAAAATGGTCATATTATAATCATTATCAAACCCATATAGGTTATTATCACTAAGCTTACCATCGGAATTAACATAACTAACCGAAAGAAAATCAGCAATCCCACAACATGGATCGCAAATTGTTTCATTTCTTTTTGGGTTAATAAGCTTAACTATAAAATCAATAATTGGTAATGGTGTAAGGAATTGTGCATTTTCGTCCTTCTTAAATTTGGTGGCAAAATTATAAAAAACCAATTGATATAAATCACTTTTACGTGATCGTGAAAATGAATAATTTTGGAAATGCTTCACTATTTCCGATACAACTCTTATATGTCTCGAATTTTTCCAATTTATCTTATTTTCATAAAGCAAATTTCTATATCTTGTTTGTGCAGAATTAAAAAGCTGTTTCATTCTTTCAATGAATTTTTGAATCGACTTTTCGGAAAGTTCCTTGAATTGATACTCAGAATCAATGATATAAAAAGATAAGGAATTTCCATATTGTATCGATTCCTTTTCGTCATGGATTTTCAGAGCAATCATTTGAATTAGTATTAAGTAACCTTCTTCATTAAATAAACTTAATGAATCTAGAGTCTTCAATATCTGATTGAGTGAATTCTTAACACTCTCATCATTCATTCTGTAGATAATATCTAAGTTCTCTACTAATCTATTCTCAATTATTAGTTGGTCTTTGTTTTCATCCAGCTTCTTCAATTGCTCAATCGATGGAATTAAAAAATACGGATCAGTAATTTCTAATTGATATTGTTCGAGAATTCTTTGACTAGTAGTGAAATTCTTCGAATTATCAAGCCTAACAATTTTACCCGATTCTTTTTTGAACAAAAACAATCGTTCCTTGTCATAATAAACACCAATAGTGACTTTCGCATCAGATTCATTGATAGTAGCTCGTATTTGGGAATTAAAAATCTGCTCAATCTTTGAATCATTTCCATCACGCTTAAATTCTATCATCATTACAGCAAGTTTTCTAAGTTCAGAAAGCGCTACCTGATCCTTATTCTCTCTGTATTTTAAATATAAAGATACCCACTCTGTAGTTTTAAATACAACTGCATCAATCTTTATTGGCGTAGAATCTTTATTACCTTTGGGGAAGTAAATCTCACAACCAATATAATCTCTACCAATCAATCCTGAATTTATGAGCGAATATATGAATTGCCATTTATAATATTCTTCATTATGACTATTAGTTCTGTCAACAAGAGAGATATTATCGATAAACTTCCCATTAACTGTTACGATTGACCTAGATAATACTTTTCTATCTTTGAACTTAGTATCAAAATCTGCTTTTGCCTGAGAAAAACTTTCCATGAGAAACCTCTTTGATGAACTTCCTAGTATTACACTGAAATTGTTGATTATTTAGCACCTCAGCAATCATGAGGTGCTCTAGCTAATATGGATGGCAATGTACCCATCCTACCACTTTCCCCATAATGACGAGATTATCGTTGTTCATGGGGATTTCTTCAGTCGAGTACCTGGAGTTCTCGCTGTGGATGAAGATTCTCTGTTCGCCTGATCTGAATTCCAGGCGCTTTACTTTAAGATCACCATAGAGGGAAATTACATATATACCATTCTCGCTGATGTGGTTCTGCGCAAAGATGACCATGTCACCTTCGAATATCTGCACCCCGGTCATGGAGTCGCCTTTAACAGATACTGCAATCAATGAAGCAGGATTTATGCCTCTTGCCATCCTTTCCAGGATGCGTACATAGCCGACATATTCCGAAGTTGGTAGAAATTCCTGGCCATATCCAGCGGAGACTCTCTGGGGAGCAATAGGGACAAGCAGGGTTGGTTCCTCGTTATCATGGGGGATAAACATCCTTCCATTGGGAGCCCGAATTTGAGTAATTGGCTCTTCTTGTTCCATATCGAACTCTTCTCCAGAGACAAGATACTCAACACTAGTTCCAATTGCTTTTGCAATTCTGACTGCTTCTTCAGTTTTTGGAATTCTATTATTTGTCGAATAATTTACAAACGTTCCATAGCTAATCCCAACAAGGGCTGCTACTTCTTTTTTGGTTAACGACAATACCTTTATTTGTGTTTCAAAGCGTTCCCAAAATCCTATCATAGTAATCATAACATACTCCCTATTTTTCATACTATCACTAAATAGTGATATAAAAGATTATTTTTATAATATTCTATTGAATTTGTCACTGTATAGTGTTACATTATGGTTATGAACACACCAAACAGTGATAGATTTAAAATCGGCGCGTGGATTAGCAAAGATACTAAACGTAGGGCTGATATGTTCCGAGCTCTTTCAGGACATTCACTTCAAGAAATATATGAAACTGCATTATGCACTTACCTTGATGCTGAGCTTCCGAAAATTGAAGAAACAAGAATCGAAAATATTATTCATGCTCAAAACAACAGCCGACTTAGCTGCCAGCAATCATTAAAAGGATGACAAAATGACTTTTCCAAACCGCTTCATAACAGTTAAAGAAACAGCTGAATTACTTTCAATTTCAGATCGCAAGGTAAGGGATCTTATTGCCCGCCCTAAATCCAGTCATGACCACCTACCCTCTCATCACATCGGGGGCAAGGTAATACTTGATCCTGAAGAGATCAAGGAATGGCTTTCACAACGGTAGAGTTCCGGCTAAGCCGGTTGATTTTTTTAAATATATAGAGGTTTGCAATATGAGTGGTGCGGGAAACCGCACCATCCATTCACAAGAGACGGAGGGTTCATGTTCATAACAACTGTTGAAGCAGCCAAGCGCCTTGGAGTAAATCGAAGGACGGTGCTCCTCTGGATCCAGACAAAGGGAATACCTGCCTATAGGTTTTCAGGAATCTGGCGGATTGATGATAACGATCTTGAGAAATGGATTGCCGATAAGAAAATCAATGTCAAAGGAACAAGAGGGAGTAACGGATGATTGAAATATTTTTGAAGATTCTCTTGGCAGCCCTTTTACTGTTGGCCATTGTTGCTGTCGCTGGAGTTCAGGGCATGAGCGATGAAAAAAGAAAGGACTACGGCCACGGGCCGAAAGGACAGGGACGAAGGTGAATATAGTTCATTTAGGTGATTGCCTGGAATTCATGAAAGCAATTCCTGACAACCACTATCAGCTGGCCATCGTTGACCCTCCCTATGGAGGCGGAGGAAAGGATACATGGGCAGGGAAAAAACGCGGACGGTTCGGGGGACACTTCGACCGATACCATATCACTACCGACGATATGAAGGGGACCCCTGGCTATCCTGAAATCAAAGTCCATCGTACTGGTGGAGACTGGGTGAACAAACATAAGGTCAAAGGAGAACCTGGTACAGATATCAGCAATTGGGATTATGCGCCGAGCTCGGAATACTTTGAAGAGTTATTCAGAATATCCCAAAATCAGATCATATGGGGAGGAAATTATTTCGGACTCCCTCCTACCCGTTGTTTTGTGGTCTGGAGAAAGCTGAGCATCAGCGAGACCTTCTCGATGGCAATGGCCGAATATGCCTGGACGAGTTTCAACTCCAACGCAAAGGTATTTGATGCTGCTCCCCAGGGAACAAAGAAAAACCCAAGGATCCATCCCACCCAGAAGCCTGTCTCTTTGTACAAATGGCTGCTGGGGAAATACGCAAAGTCCGGAGACGTGATCTTTGATTCTCACGTGGGTAGCGGCTCAAGCAGAATAGCCTGTAATGATCTCGGTTTTGATTTCGAGGGTTGTGAGATTGACCGAATCTACTGGGAATCCCAAGAGAAACGATTCAGAGCCCATATTGGGCAAGAAATAAAAGCAGCATAGGGGGAACAGATGAATTTCAAGGAATCGATAGAGGCCGTCAAGGATAGTCTCAATGAAGCCATCAAGGAAACTGGACTTACCGTCCAGAGTATCAGCTTCCAAGACCATTGGAAATCAAGCCTGTCTTTGAGTGTACCCAAGGAGCTGGAGGAGCTTGGGTCCTTGCTGGACAGATCCCTGGAAAATGAAGGGATCACATTAAGAAGCCTTTCTTTCTCCTGGAATATGAACAGGGGCTGGAATATCGATGGAACCAATGCCCAGGTCTCGATCCAGATCGAACCCCGGACACCAGAAGACAGTGCTATTTCTCCATCGGAATTGCCTGGGAACTGATTACCGTCCCGCATGCATTACAAGCAACAGTGATCACTGAATAGTTCTTACCTTCAGCATCCTGCACCGGGTCATTGAGAATGTGCGGTTCGAAGTATTCCTTGCAATGTGGGCAATTTGGGAAATGTGTTGTCTCATCCATATTCTTTATCTCCTTTTCGTATTTGACTGCTTCCTCGTGGTAACACAATTTGTAGCGAAAAGCAAATAAAAAAGAGTATGGGACATGAATAAAGCGACGGGGGGGTACTCCTCCTCCTTGATGACCGGACGGCTTCCGGGAGATCGCGAAACAGCCCTGGGCTACACAGTCGAGTAGCAGACCGGGTCCGTAAGCAATGGTAGCGCGGGGTGATCCAAAGCACCCCGAATGCAGGTTCGAATCCTGTCGGGTCCAATGGGAAGGGTATATTACCCGGATAAATACACATGGGAAAACCTATGATCAAGGAAGGATTTTAATGATTACTGTTCAAGCATTGGATAATCTTCAACAAACGGCTCCGGAGACAAAACTCGTTTCTTTACACACGACTTTTAGTGGTTTCTGTTCAATCGGAATAGAACCTCCGAAAGACATCATCGATTATTTCAGACAGTTTCTATTAAAAGCCAGAGAGTACACGGATGGAAGAGAGTGCTCTGTCGAACTTATTCCCGGAGGCCGACTAGTCATCAGTTTGGTACTTCCTGATCGAGTTTATCGTATTTCTCCTGATACCACAGCCCAGGATTGCGTTACGGAATCTAAGCCAAAGTTTCAGGAGATTATCAACGACGCAGCAGGCCATGAGAAAGTGGTTTTTACTGTTCAGCCGGTTCAACCATCTCAGGAAGGGTGTAAGGAAGTACTCCAATCACCTTGAGACAATCCCTGCAGACAATAGCTGTGAAGTTGGTGTACCTTCCATCATTTGCCGTTTGGATCTCCCACTCACCAAGTTTGTCTTTTTGCCATTTTGTTATGTGGTCAGCAGAGTAATTGACTGTCACAGGTTCGAGGAAATTCCCACAGTGGGGACACATCACAGCATCGCAGAAGAAGAGACCTTTAGTTTGTTTTTGCATCAATTTTCCTTCGGCCAGTTAGGCCTTGTTACAAGTTACGCAGAGCATACCACAAGTCGAAGGAAGATTTAACGGGTATTTGAAAAAGGGTCTGCTGCCCCTTGAAGCAGTAGATTACCGGGACTGTGGTGGAAGCTAGGGAGGAACTCTAGTTTGGCAGACACAGATACAAATCTCCTTAACCAGCAGGAGCTAACGGTTTCCGGGTGGACGCACCCATGCAGGGTTCGAATCCCTGCCAGTCCCATAGCCAGAAATGGTACAAGTCGGGAGCGTCCGATCCTTAGCCTGAGCGGGGTCGGACATTTTGGAGAGTTGGCCGAGTGGTCGAAGGCACCCGTCCTGAAAACGGGAGGGCGAACAGCCCCGAGGGTTCGAATCCCCCACTCTCCGTTGATCAATAAAGGAGGAGCAATGAAAGACATCAATATCGTATCCATGACAGGGAGGCTAACCCGGGAGATTGAGATCAAGTACACCAAGGGGGGGACGCCAGTAGGGAAATTCTTCCTGGCAGTCAACAGAAACAAGAAACGGGGTGACAAGTGGGAGGATGAGGCGTCGTTCTTTGAATGCGCATATTTTGGAAAGGCTGCTGAAGGCCTTGCACAGTACCTTGTAAAGGGAAAGCAAGTCGGCATCTCTGGTGAAATGCGTCAGGAGAGATGGATCCAAGATGAACAAAACCATAGCCGAGTGGTCGTGATTGTTACCACCCTATCCCTGATGGGTTCCAAGGATGAGAACCAGAACAGGCCGAGCAACAATACCAGCAGGCCGCCACAACAGACACGATCAAACCCACCCCAGACTACCCAGGGACCGGAGTACTTCGATGATGACATTCCGTTCTAAGGCCAAGCCAAGGGAAAAGGCACTGGCAGCTTTCCAGAAGCTGAGGCGCTATCAGGAAGCCACCCCGAATGGGTATGTAAAGTGCATATCCTGCGGGAAGCTCATGAACGTAAAGGAAGCCCAGGGAGGTCACCTTGTAAGCAGACGCGTACGGGCCACCGAACTTGAGCATGACAACGTTTGGCCCCAATGTCCTAGGTGCAACGGTCCCCTATCAGGGAATGTGATTGCCTACAGGGCAAACCTTGTGAAGCTAATCGGGGTGGAACGGGTACAAAGGATAGAAGACCTTGCCAACGCCTCGGAAGGCGACGAGGAAGCCTACAGCAGGCTCACCGGGGAAGATAGGCGGGCAACTGTACGGAAACGGACCGAGGCCGAATACGAGGCCCTTGCAGCGGGGTTTCGGTCCCAGACCAGGATACTGCAGAAGGAGAAGGTTTCATGAAGGTATACAGGATAAAGGCATTGGTTTTCCATGGGATTAGTGGACAGCTCGAATGGGCCACACTTCCCCATGACGGGGTAGTGGAGATCAGGAAGAATGGCGATCAGCTCTGTTGGAAGATATTCATCGGTATAGGAGAACGCATCAACGAATGCATCCTCAAGGGAATGTCCAAGAGTTCGGAACTGGCAAAGGAAGAGGCTGAAAAAGCATGGCAGGATTACCTCAGAGAATGCCTGGAAACAGCATTGTAAGGGAGGATGAGCATGACAACTACACAAGCGGTGACGGAAGTCCTCAAGGAATGGGGTCCGGGAACCGCCCTCTACGGATATGAGATACACAAGATGGTGGTCAGGAAGCTCAGGGCGAGTGGAGAGACCAAGAGGCCCCTTGATGCCACTGTCCTCAGACGATTGAGGGAAAGGGCCAGCATCTACGGGGTGCGGGTCCTCAAGCCCAGTGACAGCCTGTATTACAGGGAGGAGAAACGGTCATGAGCTATACAATCAATTACACCAAGGAAATCGAAGCGATCAAGGGCCAAACGACAGCTCGGTTGATCCGCATACACCCAACCAACACTTCCGATGATCAGAAGGGTTTGCCATTGAGGACCAGGCTCTTGGGATCTGATTTCATGCAGTTGATCCTGACTACTGATCAGAGGCGCATAATCCATAAAACGTTGAGGGTCACACCCGAGAGAGTAGATTACTACCTTGCTGCAATCGGACAGACCTTCGAGATCACCATCGGCGGGAGTAAAAGAGTATGAAATATACGATATTCGGATTTTCGCAGAAGAGGTTGCTTGAGCTCGGCCTCAGCGTAGACGATGCGCTGGTGCTCGACTGGTTTGTGACCTTCCAGGGATCAGGGAGAATGCGGACGATGATTGTCGACGGTCTCTCCTGGTACTGGGTCAACTATGCAGGTGTTCTTGAGGATATCCCAATCGCTGCAGGTTCAGAGAAGACTATTGCAAGACGCTTTGCAAAGCTTGAGGCCTCCGGGGTGCTAGAGCACCTGACTGTCCGTGAAGGCGGGACATTCAGCTGCTTCAGACTCAATGAAATGATATACACAACCCTGGTAATGGCTCCTCAGGACACCGCTTGCAAGGGTAAGACAAAAGTGTCCGACCCTAGGACAGAAATGTCCGAGGGTATGGATGACGAAACATTGCAGACGGTGGATAAAAGTGTCCAAGGGCAGACAGAAATGTCCGAGGGTAAGACAAATTTGGGCGAGGGGGTCGGACAGAATTGGGAGACGGGGTCGGACAAAAATGGGCGACCAAAAGACTCTCTTACCAGAAGAACTCACTTACCAGATAAGACTCCTGAAGAACCCCCTACCCCCACCGGGGGAAAATGTCCAGAAACGGCCAAGGCCCCAAGACAACGGTTCATGAAACCGACGCTCGAGGAGATTGCAGCCTATTGCCAGGAACGGGCAAACGGCATCGATGCCCAGGAGTTCTTCGATTCGAACGAGGCCAAGGGCTGGCTGGTAGGAACCACCAAGACCCCGATGAAAGACTGGCAGGCTGCAATCCGCACCTGGGAGAGGAACCGCAAGCTGAACCAGAATGGAAAAGTCAAGGAACGCTATCACAGCGAAGGGCATGCACCAGCCCCACTTTCGGGGTGGAACAAGATCGGAGGTACCAGATGAGCGGACAAGGACAGGGTTTCATTCTGAACCTGGAAGCAAGGCGAAGGGAACGGGAGATTGACCAGTATGGCCATGAACTATCAAATGCCGAACGTATTGCCCTGGAAGCTGCTCAGAACAGCCAGGCGGAGAATGAGGCAGCAGAGAAGAAGGCCTTCGAGTTCCGAAAATGGAAGACCGACCAGCTCTCCTCCATCCCCCCGAGGTTCATGGCAAAGGGCTTCGACAACTACCGGGCAACCTCACAGATACAGCGCGATGCAGTGGCCCATCTGAAGACCGGCAAGAGTGCCATCATCTATGGGGGAAACGGGCTGGGGAAGACCCACCTTGCCTTTGCATCCATCCGCTACCAGGTGGAACACGGGGTGAGCTCACGATATGCCCTGGCCTTTGATTTCTTCTCGGAGATCAAACGCTCGTTCAGGGACGATTCCACCGGGGCTGTGATGAAACGCTATGCCCAGGCCGGATACCTGGTGATCGATGAGGTTGACAAGGCCTTCGGGAGCCAGACAGAGTTCGTCTATCTGTATGCCCTGGTCAACGAGAGGTACAACATGATGCTCCCTACCGTATTGATCACCAATGCAAATGAAGACGACCTGGTATCAGTCATCGGGACCTCGACACTCTCAAGGGTTGCAGGGGATGGGGCGATCATCGAGCTTTCCGGTGAGGACTACAGACAGAAGGCATTGGCATGAGTGAAGAGCTGGAGCTACGAGGTGAGCGGGTGAACTCAAGATGCACCACTCCCATGAGAAAGCCGATTCAGAAGATTGCCAAGGGAATCAACAAGAGCATAGCAGAAAACATCCCTTTCTGGCCGGAGGTGATCAGCTATCCGGAACTTGCAGAAAAGGTAGGCCTGTCGGTAACTGCTACCACAGCAAGGATTGCCGGTGTCCAGGAAGAATATAAGGTATTCCAACATAAGAAGGGAGTCTCAAGGATACGGCCTGACTTCTCGAACCTCGACATAGGCCTGGTGAAATCATGACAGAGGCAGCCAGCGAGAGCGAATGCCTGGAGGGGAAATACTATCGGGCAGACGGGAAAGTCTGGAGGATCTCCACTGTGCTGATCCGACACGATGGGGTGTTTCTGTTTCTTCAGAGGGACGAAGGCAAAAGGATCATCATGAGGGAGGTTCTTCTGGAAAGGACACGCATCATCAAAGGAGATGTGGATGAAGAAGGTAGTGGTTCCCAGACCGGGACGAAAGACATCAGCTGCGAAAAAGCAATGTGCAAGGGCACAGCTGATGGAAATATGGAAGACAGGCAAGATGGAGGAACTTCCTCCGCGGGTGAGGTTGGCAGTAGAGACGTTGGTACCCGAGTTGGGAAAGGTGAGAGATGATCAGAAGACGATGTAAGACATTCGGGTGTGCGAACCTCCATTACAACAAGAGCGGCTACTGCGACGACTGTACGCGCAAGCATGCAGTTGACTATACCGACGGCAGGGAATCTTCCAACAGTCGTGGCTACAACTACAAGTGGCGTGAGTTCTCCAAGAAGTTCCTCTCCACCCATCCGACCTGCGCCATCTGCGGTGCTCCTGCCCAGGTCACAGATCACCGCGACACCCCGGCCGAGATTATGCTCGACCTGTATGGGAGGTTCGACCTAGACCCGGCAAACTACCAGGCGCTCTGCACCAGCTGCAACACGCGCAAGGCCAAAGAGGACAAGATGAAAGTCGAGCAATACTTTGCACGCAAAGCAAATGGATACCCCGGGGGGGAGGGTCAAAAAAACGCTTCCGACCCCACGACCGCGCCGGTTAGTCTTGCCAACACACACGGAGGTTTTTATAAGGGGGTCCCGCTCGATGGCCAAGAAGAATAAGGCGGGTCTGCTGGCCAGAATCCCCCGCGCACCTGAGTATTTCGAGGAAAATGCACGGGCCGAATGGACAAGGTTACTCAAGATACTGGTTGAAGATAAGCTGGTCACGACCCTTGACCTCAATGTGATCGAAGGGGCATGCATGAACTATGGCATCTACCGTGACATGTATGACGCAATCACTGCAAACGGCACCAGAACGATGGCGGAATATATCGACGAACGGGGTGGAAACAGCCAGAAACAGGGCGAATTGACGACCTTGAACAAGGCTTTCGACCAGTATACGAAGATACTGAGGATGTTCGGGGCCACCCCTGCGGCTCGCCATACCATGAAGCTCTCTTCAAAGGACAGCAACCCCGATGACGACGATCCCCTTGGCAGGGAGCTCGGCCTTTGAGCGGAAAGAGGCTTGCAGTAGCGCTGAGGCAGAAGCTGGAGGCACGGCAGAAGGAGCTGTTCGAGGGGTATGTCAATGCAGTGGTGTCATGCACCAGGAAGGCAGGACTTCCTGAACGGCAGAAGGTCGAACGACATCTGAAGGACCTGAAAAGGACCGACTGGGAATGGACCTTTGACTGGACAACAGCCCACAAGGCCCTCTGCTGGATGCAGGCAAATCTCAAGTTCCCCACAGGGCTCTGTCAGGGAAAGGCCCTGCTCCTGGAAGGCTGGCAGATATTCGACATCGCCACCCTTTTCGGCTGGGTCTCCATATCTGACAAGAGGCAGCGACGGTTCACCACCGGATATTGGCAGGTTGCCCGAAAGAACGGGAAGAGCACCATCGGAGGAGGAATTGCCGATTACCTTGCATTCGGTGACGACTATCCCGATGCTCGTGTCTACATCGCAGCATCCTCGATGGAACAATGTGAGGAATCGTTCGGTGCTGCAAGCAGCATGCTCACCCTGGGCTGGTACCAGGGCAAGGTCACTGTCTCAAATACCAAGAACAACAAGCAGGTGGACCTCAACGGGTCCAAGGCATTCGTGAAGGGAATCAGTGCGAACCCGAAGGACGGCAAGCTACCCCACGGCCTGCTCCTTGACGAATACCATCAGCATGTCGATAAGCAGCTCTACAACTCCATCGACAGTGGACGCGTGGCTGACCCGACGGCCATGATGCTGGTCATCACTACCGCCGGTGTGGAGCTGGGAGGGGTATGTCACCAGGAATATGAGAAGTGCAAGCAGATCCTGATGGGATCAGAAACCTCCGATCGGTACTGGATCAGCATCTACGAACCTGATGAGACTGACAAGGACGATGATCCCATCTCTTGGGAGAAGGCCAACCCCAACATGGGCGTATCAGTCAATACTGGTATGTTGAAGGATCGCTATGACAAGTGCAAGCTCACCGAAAGCGACCTGGTTGATTTCCGTATCAAGAACATGGACCGGTGGGTCATGGGTTCGACCAGGTGGGCGAATATGGACATCTGGCTTGAACGCTGCTGTGACCCTTTCGATGTGGAGGAATTGAAGGGGCGTACTTGCTATGGAGGTTTGGACCTTTCGAGCACCAGCGACTTTACTGCCTTCGTGCTTACCTTCCCCCCTCAAAGTGAGGGTGAGAAATGGAAGCAGCTCTACATGTTCTGGGTTCCTGGGGACAACGTGGTGGCATTGTCCAGGCAATTGAGAAAACCTCTTCAGGACTGGGTAGCCAAGGGTCTGATGAGGGCCCCTACCGGTCCTGTCGTTGATTATGTTGATGTGGGCAACTTCATCAGGAATTGCATGAGCATTTATGATCTTAGGCTGATAGCCTGCGATGCATGGAAACTGGAACTGTTCGCCAGCAAGGTCGGTGAATGGTTCGAGAACATCGCAGCAAAGTTCAGCCAGGGGATGAGGAATATGTTCCTTCCGGTGGACCAGTACAAGGAGGCTTACCTTACAGGATTGATTTCCTGCGGGGGAAACCCTATCCAGACCTGGATGATGGACTGCGTGGAAAGCTCGACGGACTCGAATGGAAATACAAAACTGGTCAAGCCGAAACTGGAACGGTCCAAGACCAGGATAGACGGGGTGATTGCCTCAATCATGAGCTACAATACGGCGGTCGATAATGAGGGACAAGGGAATATCGATGCAAAGGAGGATTTTCTTTTCTTTTAAGTTTTCCAAGTGGCCGAAAGGTTGTATGCTTTATATTAAATAGGATTTAATTATCCCGATGGGGAAAACTCTAGTGATTGATTCAATTTTTCGATGGATTAGAAATTCAAAGGTATCGTAGGAATGGAAAAAATAAGTAAAACAATAGAAAAAATAAATCTTACTCTTAAGAAATATAAGGAGGTGATTGATCTCCTTTTGACATTAGCAATTATAATATTGACAATTTTTATCGGTTCCATAGCAAACAATCTTTCTAACAACACTCTTGAAATACAAAAAATTATTAATTCCCCACTATTTGATATTTCCTTTGAAAAAACAGATATAATTGATAATGGGTTTAACAAAACATATAATACTCAGTACATTGCTGATGATAATGAATCACATATTAT
This sequence comes from Sphaerochaeta sp., assembly GCA_016342655.1. GTDB lineage: Bacteria > Spirochaetota > Spirochaetia > Sphaerochaetales > Sphaerochaetaceae > Sphaerochaeta. The sequence continues at coordinate 49,772 of JAEINL010000012.1, forward strand.
TTCAAATATTGGAGGCAATATAAGAGAAGCAACAATAAGTGATATGCACATTTTAGTTATAGTTATACAAAAAAATCATGAACCATTTAAATCCTTTAACGCAGTTATTGATAAATATTTTGAACGTATTTCCCCCCGATCTACTTATCATGGTGAATTAAAAATTTACGAAGGTTTCTACAATTTATATAGACTATATATTTTTGAGAGGGATGCTCAAGAAAGATTTAAGAATGAATTTGACCTTGAAATATATATGTATCCTCGCCACTTTTATAAAATCAGTTATATAACAACTTGGGGGGATAAAGATATAAAATATTATGAAGCTTCCGAATCAGAAGGAACCATAGAATTAACCAGTGACGAGGGGAAAACAGTTTTTGTTAATTCGGATTCTTGGTGTCTTGAAAATCATTGTGATTTAAGTTCAGCTTATAACCCTGAACTATTAAATGAAATCATAGATAAATTATAAATATCCTGTGTACCTCATGTTTCTTTTCCCCGAGAATGAATGCTCAAGCGTCAGGAATAAACTATGTCGAAGCATATCATATTATATCATATCATTCCAAAAACAACCAATCGAGGTATTCAATAAGCATTGATGTCGAGGCAAACATCATAGCGTTTTTCCCAACATGTCATAAAAAAATCTACTTTGGATAAGATAGCGAAAGAAATGAGATGTATCATACATTATTGGAGAAACGGAAAGACCGGCTAAAGAACTGTAGGATTTTTTCAACAAAATCCGAACCGAAAGGTATCGAGATTTGAACCCCAAATATCTTTCCCAAAAGGCGACTTCTTTTATTTAATTTTTTAACAAACATATGCTTTCTTTATCAATAAGTTGTAGTTATATTGGAATTAAGGAGGTCTTTTAATATGAATATTAAAAGGATCATAGGTTTGTATGGTAGCAAGGATAAAGGGAAATCTCGTACTTTGTATTTGTTAGGTAAATTATTAATCGAGAAAGGTGCTGTTATTTTAAGATCAGAAGGTATTTCCGAAGATTTTTTCAATGATGATCCAATCAAAGAAAATGGGACAGCTTGTGACTTCAAAGCTCTCTTCACTTTGAATGGGAAAACCATTGGGATTACTACCCAAGGGGATAATGAGGACGAATTGAATCTTAATATAAACTTTTTAAGTTCTACATGGGATATTGTTTTTTCTGCCACCCGTACAAGTGGTAAAACAAAGGATGTTTTGATTAAATTTGCAAAAGACAACCATGCTGAATTACTATGGGTAAAGAAACTCTATTTGAATGATAGTAGTCTTGAAGTACGCGAAATTGGAAATGAAAAACAAGCTGCTGAATTGTTTTTAGAAATCTAATATTACCTAAGTTTGCCTCGATAGATATTTAATTCTTAAAAATACTGTGTTTTCCGTTTAATACCGACACTACCTCAAACTGCCCCCTGTAATCCATCGCAGAATACAGGGGGTTTTTGTATGCTCAAATCATGGGATTGGGCAAGCTGTTTCACAAGATCAAGGACACAGTCTCCGTTTCGGTTGGCAAGAGCCTGGACTGGACGGACCTCATGTCTTTCAACCGCGACAAGGCGCTGGAGAACAGTGCCTTCTGGATCTGTCTGGTAAACTTGGCCCGGACTTTCGGGTCCCTTCCGATGCATGCATATACCAGGCTTCCAGACGGGACGCGGTCAACCGACGCCAAGTCAGCCGAGGCCATCCTGCTCAAGCATCCCTGTCCTCATATGAACCCCTACTCGTTCCGCTTCGCCATGAGCCTGAACTTCGAGCTCTACGGGGTGGCCTATGCCAAGATACACCGATCCACCACAGGCAAGCCCATCGCCCTCTATCCCATAGCCTCGACTTTAATACAGCCTACGGTCAGGGACGGGTCGCTCTTCTATCTCTATGCGAACACCGGCGAGTACATCAGCCGCAAGGACATGCTGGTGGTGATGAACCTCACCACCAACGGCATCATCCCGCTGGCACCGCTTGATTATATCAGACAGGACCTTGCAGTCGCTGATGCGGCCAAGACCATGCAGCACAACTGGTTCTCGCGGGGCACCATGCTGGGGGGGATCGTCAAGGTCCCTGCCAATACGAACAAGGAGACCAAAGACGAGATCCGCACCTCATTCCAGAACGGGTTCGGGGGAAGCGGCAACAGTTTCAAGACCGCCGTCATCCCTGACAACACGACCTATGAGCCGGTGAAGATTGACAGCAAGAGCGCTGAGTTCCAGGAAGCCCAGAAGTGGACAGTGGCCGAGGTTGCAAGGCGTTTCGGTGTACCCGAGGCGTTCGCAGGTGGCTCGATACGCGAGACCTATGCCAATGCGGAGCAACGCGGCATCGACCTGGTGCAATATTCGCTGCTGCCCCGCTCGGTGGCCTGGCAGGACGCTTTCAACGATGCCCTGTTCCTCCACAATGACAGCCGCTACGTGAAGCTCAACCTCAACGGTCTGCTCCGCGGGGATGCGGCCACCCGCTCTGCCTACTATCACAATGCCCTGATGGACGGGTGGATGAGTGCCAACGATGTACGCAGCCTCGAGGACATGGACCCGATCGATTATGGCGACCTGTACATGGTGCCTATGAACTATGTCCCGCGCAAGGTCGCGGCGACCACCAATCCCTACACCTACCAGGCGATGACGAGGGAAAGCCGTTGTGAATATGGCCATACTCCGATTCTGGAAGATACCAGGAAACTCGAGGACCTGGCCTACATGGCCGAGCGCTCGACAGCAGCTGCATCCCAGCGCAAGGCCATCGAGCGTCTTGCCCGCAAGCACCTGAAAACCGAGATTGACGCCCTGCAGGCCCTGCTTGACTCGAACATCAGCGCATCGGAGCTCCTGGAGAAGTTCAGAGTGGCAACCGAGAAGATAGCGAGGGAGTTCGGGGAGCAGTACGTCGCTGCCTTCTCTGCCATCGCATCGAAGATACAGCCCATTGTACAGCGGCAGGTCAGGACGGGCACCCCCGTCGATGCCGATGCCTTCGAGCGGTTTGTGAAAACCTATGCCTATGCTGCCAGCGACCGCCATGCCGCCTCAAGGAACGGGGCCCTGGAAAAGGCCTTGTCGGGAATCCCCGACGACCAGGTCAGGGATACCGTCGATACTACCACCCAGAAGTGGATCGCCACCGTACCCAACCAACAGGCAGCTACCGAGACCAACCGGTCGGCCAACGCAATGACGGTTTTCCTGTTCGCAGCACTGGGGGTGACCTACATGCATGTGGTGGCTTCAGCGGATGCATGCGAATTCTGCCACAGGCTCGACGGGCGGGTGGTCGAGGTCAACGGCAACGTACTGAGCAAGGGTGAGGATGTGGACGACGGGTCGGGGAACATCATGCACATCAGCAAGTCGAAGAAGCATCCCCCTTTCCACGACGGGTGCGCCTGTTCGGTGGCACCGGGGAGATAGGAAACCATGAGAGACAAGAGACTGAAGCTGTTTCGCGAGTACGCAAATGCATCGGCGATCAGACGCCTGGGAGAGGAGAGGCTGACCGAGCAGTCAGGGTCGGTGAGCGCATGGAGCGCCCCGATCTGGAACATCGGAATGCTCAACCTCAACGGGCGCGTATACACCGAGGAATTGGCCAAGCGGCTGGCAACCGAGAACAGGGCGACCCTCGCCTACGACTCGCACCGCCACGATTGGGGCGAGGCCTACCTTGCTGCCGTCGCGGTTGTGAAGAGCCCACGCATCGAGGATGGACAGCTCTGGGTGGACATCTTCTTCGTGGACAAGGCGTACAGCGACAAGCTGTCTGCAATCCACGAGGCCGGGGTGTCCATCGGGGTATCGAGTGTGGGTTACGGGGAGACCGACAAGGACGGGGTGGTCAACGCCGCCACCTATGAGCTGGTACGGTACCTGGATTTCGTCACCGACCCTGCCAACGAGACCTATGCAGAGCCGGAAAAAGAGACGGAGAACGTGAAGAAGGAAGAGAGCGCAGGCAGTCAGGAGCACGACGAGGTGTCGTCGGAACCCACCGGGGAGCTGTCCCAGGAAGAGAAGCAGCGGCGCATCGAAATATTGAGACAAGTCGAGGCAATCGACTGAGGAAGGAAACATGACTGCAAAGGAACTGAGAGAAAAACTGGCCGCTCTGAGAAAGGAGCGCAAGGGCCTTTTTGCGAAAATGACCGACGGCTACAAGGAAGAGGATGTATCAGCCTACGAGGACAAGGCGAAGGAGATCCACGACACCGAGTACGCCCTCACCGAGGCCGAGCGCATCGAGCTTGACGACCGGCTGGACGAAAGTGCCCAGAGGGTTCTGGAAGAGGGAAACCGTGAGACGATCACCGATGCGGAGCAGAGGTTCCTCAAGGCGATCCGTGATGCGGTCTCGGTCGGTTCGACCTACACCGGCCTGATACCCTCCACGATATCGAGCGAGATCATCAAGAAGCGGGAGAGCTTCGGAAAGCTGCGCGGAAGATGCAGGCGCATCTCCCTGGGCGGGGACTACACCATCGCCATCGACGGCGACCAGGTCACCGCCGAGTACGTCGGGGAAGCCGCCCAGATTCCTGAGAAGACTCCGGGCATGGGCAAGGTGAGCTTCACCGCCTACAAGCTGGGAGTCCTTGTGAAGGTTTCCGAGGAGTTCATGGCCGACGTAGCCGTCGATGCCATCGCCTGGCTGGTCGAGAACATCTCGCGTGCCTTCGCAAAGAAGGAGGACACCGAGATCCTCAAGGGTACCGGAAGCGGGGACAGCCACATCACCGGCATCCTCACCTCGGTGACCGGCAATGCGATAACCACCGCTGCAGCCGATGCGGTCACCCTGGACGAGATCAAGCGCCTGATCGGCTCGATGAAGGACTACTCCACCGGGGCCGTGCTGATCATGAACTCCTCAACCAAGACCGAGATCAGCCTGCTCAAGGACGAGAACGGGCAGTACTACTTCCCTCCCCAGACCGAGCTGACAAGCATCCAGGGCAAGGAGATAATCACCCTCGACGACGTCGATGCGATGGGGGCGGGAAAGCGTGCGATCGTCGCTGCAAACCTCTCCTACTACCAGATCGTGGACAGGCAGGGCATGAAGCTGACGGTGCTCAACGAGCTGTATGCGGAGACCGACGAGAAGGGCATCAAGGCCACCGAGCGTCTTGACGGTAACGTACTGCGGCCTGAGGCCTTCAGGGTCCTTGTCTGCAAGGCGGCATAGGGGGTGAGTCATGGCCGACCTGATCACCCTTGACGAGCTGCGGACAATCTACGGCTTCACCATCGCCCCGGGTTCCAAGACCGAGGCGATGTACGGGGCCCTGGTGCGCTCTGCCTCGCAAGCCTGCATGAACTTCGTCGGCCGCGACCTCAGCCTCAGGGAGTCGGTGGAGTTCCAGGACGGAAACGGCCATGACCGCTTCCTCCTGGACAACACCCCTGTGATCTCCATCGGATTGCTGTCGGTGGACCCGCTTCACCGGTTCGGGACCTGCCTTCCTGCTGACCGGTACCGCTTCGACCCTGCCACGGGAATCGTCACCCTGTACGGGATCAGCGTCCCTGCTGTGAAGGACTGCATCCGCATCTCCTACACGGCAGGATACGACCCGATCCCTGACGACGTGAAGGCCGCGGTTGCCGACACCATCCAGATGATGGCAAGGCGTATTACCGGGGTGGCAGGGGGTGTGACAGCTAGGACTATGGCAGACGGGGGGACCGAGCAGCTGGAGATGATGGCCCCTACAGACTATGCCAAGTTCCTGCTCAGGGCCTACCGAAGGAATGTGATCCGATGAGCAGGGCCGCAAATGCGTTGCGCATCGATATCGACAAGGAGATCGGAAAGAGGATCACCCGGCTCGGCGGGTCGCTCCCTGCGATCATGGACTTCTCGATGGGCGACGTAGCCCAGGACATGGCCGTGTTCATCAGGAAGAGCTTCCTCAACGGCAAGGCCCTGGAGAAACGCACTGGCGAGACGTTTGCAAGCGTCAGGCACTACAACGCCCGCAAAGGGGTTGCAGGGCATTATGTCGACTTCGGTGTCGGGGTGAAGGGCCACCTGAACTACCTGCACAAGTGGACAGGGACGGATAGGGCCTTCATGGGACCGGGCAAGGCCGGGTATGAATCGACCGGCCGGTACATGGACCTGGTTGGGAAGAACCTGGAACGGATGGAACGAAAACTGGAGGTGCTGTGACGGGATTGTTCGATACGTACGAGGTGCTGCAAAGCATCCTCGAGTATTTCAAGGTGGCGCTGGCCGACAAGCTTGCCGGGCAGGGACTGGCTCCCATCGAGGAATGGGACATCGGGTACCGCGACGTGGCCAGCGGTTTGCACGCCCACCCGGCCTTCCTGATCAAGAGCGACCGCGACGGGGAGAGCCCCGACGGGCCGTTCTTTGAGACGATGGAGACCGACATCGCATTGGTCTTCCGCTGTGAGGATCCTGAGGAGGGCTACAAAAGGCTCTGCTCATACCAGGCGATCCTTGACTCGATCCTGCGCGACGACCCCCATTTCGGGGGGAACCTTGCAGAGGTGAGAAAGGCGGCGTTTGCAAAGGCGAGGGACAGCTCACTGACGCTGTTCTTCCTGTTCGTCGATCTGGAGATCGACATCGATGTGTTGGCATGGAGGAGGCCCTGATGGCAATCAGATGCAAGAGCTGCGGGCATAGGATCGAAGGGAGGAGCCTCCCACAGCTTTGCCCCAAATGTGGGGCTGTGATGGTTCCCTACGTCATCAAGACTGAGGGAAAAGAGAAGAAGGAAAAGATCCTCGAGAAGCTCGAGGACTGATAAAGGAAAGCTGGCATGAATACAAAGGTTTTGACGGGCAAGGACGGCAAGGTGAAGGTCGGGACGGACCAGATAGCCTACTGCGACACCTGGTCTATGGACATGTCCCAGGAAGCGACCGAGGTGCTCAAGCTGGGGACAAGCTGGGCCAATGCCCAGGGCGGGAAGAAAAGCGCAACCGGCAGTCTGGGCGGAAGCTACTCTGAGACCGACACCGCGCTCTCGGCACTGGTAACCACCTGGCTGGGCGAGGATGAGGTGAGGGCGGACATCCACCTGGTGCAGAGCGCGACCAAGGAATATGCGGGGTCCGCAGTCCTCAGCTCGTTCAACATGAGCACCCCAGCCGCAGGCAAGGTGACCTGGTCTGCAAACTTCACCTTCGACGGTGCGCCCACCGAAGGGGCACCTGCAGCATGAGGCTGAGCATAGCGACGACCGGCCGGTATGAGCCCAAGTGTTTCGACAGCCAAGGCCAGGAGGGTTCCTCCCGGCCCTTCGTCGAGTACAAGTTGCTCACAGGAGAGCAGGTCGAGGAGGTGCGCAGCCAAGCCCAGGGCGATTCCTGGTCCCGCATATGGAAAAGCCAGGTGACAAGGCTGGGAGATGCGGTGTTCGAGATCGACGGGGTCGAGAAGGATGTTGCTGCAAGGGACGTGCCCGGGATACCGGGGACCTTCGTGCTGTATTTCGAGGTCGCCCAGCACATCCTGAGTGAGAGCATACTCTCAGCCGCGGATAAAAAAAAATTGCACTCTCCTACTGTCTCTACGCCGAAGGATACACCTCCTCCTACAGACGGGTCTACGGGGGAAAAGAGCGCAGTGTAGTGCTGAGAAGCGGGCTCGATGTGAAGCTTGATGATATCGGGGAGATCCTCTCCGACGAGGGGATCGCCCTGGATGCGATCAGTTTCTACCGGAGGTACAGGACCATGGGATGGCCCTACCGCGGTGGTTGGGCCGAACAGCCTGCAAGGCTTGAGGAAATCGTGGAGTTGCTGGACCCCCTGGACCGGCTCTACCACCCGAGGATGATGTAGATGGCAAAGGACCTGAGGATACGGGTAAGCAGCGACACGGCCCAGGCGGAAGCGGGGCTGAAGAAGGTCGGATCTGCAATCGAAGGCATGGGGACAGTGAAGGGCTCCTCCGACGCCGCCATGTTCACTGCGAGCCTGCTCAAGACGGGGCTGGCAGCCGCAGGTGTCTCACTGTCCCTTGCCAAGATGCTCTCCACCGCCAAGGAGGCGGTCGCCCTCTATGCAGTGCAGGCCAAGGCCGAGACTTCCCTGGCGGCGGCCATCAGGGCCACCGGGCAGGAATCGGAGTTCTCCATCGGAGTGCTGCGCGAGTACGCATCGTCCTTGCAGGCGGTGACCAACTACGGCGACGAGACTATCCTCACCGTCGAGCAGATGATGGTCCAGACCAAGAGGATCGGCTCCGACATCATGCCACAGGCCACAGAGGCCGCCCTGGACATGGCGACCGCCCTCGGGACCGGGTTGCCAGAAAACGCAAAGAAGCTCGCAAGGGCTCTTGCAGACCCCATACAGGGGATATCGATGCTCAAGGAAAGTATGGTCATCCTCACTGACGAGCAGCAGTCCTCGATCAAGGGCTTTGTCGAGCAGGGAGACCTTGCAAGCGCCCAGAAGGTCATCCTGGACAAGCTGACCGCCACCTACGGCGGGCTGGCGCGTGCCCAGGGAGCCCTGGATGTCTCGAAGATAGAGCAGATCAGCAACGTGATGGGAGACATCAAGGAAGGGCTCGGACAGTCCATCATCGAAGGAATAAGCCCGGCGATGACCTGGCTGCTGGAAAAGCTGCAGACCGTGAACGACAAGATTGCCAAGGCCAACAGGGAGGCAGGGATCGTATCCCCCTCCTCAATGAGTGACAAGGAACTCACCGAGACCTGGGAGGCCCAAAGGGGCAAGGTCGAGCAATACCGCAAGCAGATCGGGCAGGCAATCCAGATCGGTGATTTCTCGACACAGATGATCGCCCAGGACCTGCTTGACCAGATGCTCCCCGCCTATGAGCCGGTGGTCACTGAGATAAACAGGAGGGCAAAGGAGGCCGGGTACAAGTCTGCCAATGCCTATGGCGAGGCCTATGCGAAACAGCTTGCCCAGCAGAAGATCACGAACCCGCAATCATCGCAGGACGAGAAAGACTCGATGCGCTCCCTCTCCCCTTCCTCGATGGTCCCTACATCCACAGGGATAGCAAAGGAAGCCAAGGAGGAAGCCAAGGCCTTTGCATCAGCCCAGGAAGCTGCATACCAGCTGGTGACTGCAACATCGGGCTACCAGAAGATACTGCTGGAGAATGAGATCAAGCGGCTGGAAGCCCTCAAGGAAAGCAACCTCTCCGCAATGGAGAACAAGAACCTCACAGCCTCGCAGGTAGCCAACTATGAAAGACTCAATGCCCTCCTCGATGAGCGGCTTAAAACGGACTACCAGGTCAGTGACGGTCAGGACGGCCTCTCTGTCTTTCTGGAGAAGAATGCAGGCTATGCCAAGGAGACGGCCGAGCAGGAGAAGACCAGGCTGTTGGCCCTCCATGACATTGCCTCAGCCTACCAACGCCAGAGTGACCTCACCGAGGAACAGAAGCAGAACATCGCCCAGATCATCACCGGCCTGCAGGTCGCGATCAAGGCCATTCCTACAGAGACAGGGAAAGCGGCGAAGACCGTGCGCCAGCAACTTGACGAGACCTTCGAGGCCCGATTCCCCACCACCGGCGTGAAGAGCTGGGCCAAGGATGCGCAGTCGGCGATAGGCGACCTGACGGGTTTCATGCAGGATAATTTCGGCTCGATCATCGATGTGGGCACCAGTTTCTACAAGACAATCGTAGAGGCCCAGGAAAACGCCTCCAAGGCCCAGATCGCCGTCCTTGAGAAGCAGATAGCCGCGGAAAAGAAGCTGTACGAGAAGCAGACCAAGGCGATCAACAGCCAGTACGATTCGCGCACCCAGACCCTTGCGGACAAGTATGCCTGGGGCCTGATGAGCTATGAGGACTACATAGCCGCCCAGCTTAGGCTTGATGAGGAGAAGTCATCCGGTGAGGAGGCCGCGGCCAGCAGATACAAGGATCTGGAAAGGCAGAAGCTTGCAGTCCAGAACTCGGTTGCAAAGACAACGTTCGAGAACACGAAGAAGCTGGGCATCGCCCAGGCCCTCATCCTGGGGGCACAGGCGATATTGCAAGGCTATGCGACATTGGGTCCCATCGGGGGGACCATCGCCGCTGCGGTCATCGCAGGGGTGACAGGGGCGCAGATAGCAACCATCTCCAGCCAGCAGTACACCCCGTCGGTGGCCCTTGCAGAAGGGGGGATCGCCTACCGTCCCACCACGGCCCTCATCGGGGAAGGAGGCGAGCCTGAGGCGGTGGTCCCGCTCTCCAAGGCCGCTGATTTCGGGTTTGGAAGCAGTCCACGTGAGAACCACAGCCAGACGGTCGTGAACATCAACGCCCCTGTATATGACGGGGAACAGCTTGCAGAATACATAGCGGCCGGGATCGTGCGCGGACAGCGCATCGGTCGCATCCCCCGGTGGGAGGAATAGATGGACAGGGCGACCTATACCCTCTTCCTGGACTTCGGCTCAGGCTTCGAGGATTTCTCCGACCGGATCATCCTCTCTGAAGGCTACACACCCCGCCTGTGCATCGGGCGCGAGGGAAAGCATGAGATACAGACTGTCAGGGTGAGGCTGCACCGGTCCGCAGGCCTTGGTGCGCGTCTTGCCACCACCACTGATGACCATATCCCGGCAAGATTCCTGCGCAACGGCATCCCCGTGATGACAGGCATCGTGCGCCCCTACAACACCTCCAAGGCAGCCCTGAACAGGATGGAGGCCATCACACTCACGATCCTGGACAGGTCCGCCACCCTGGACCGGTATGTCTTCGAATCAAGGCGATGGACGAACCTCGTCCTCATCAACTGCACAGACCTCTCCCATTCACTGGTGCACCTGCTGTTCGCAGAAGCCGGGGTGGACCCTTCGGATGTCCTGGTGGGTTTCGACAGGAACGAGGTCATCCCCTGCTATGCACTCTCCAACGGGGACTACATCGGTTCCAGGATACAGGAGGTCCTCTACGAGTACGGGCTGACCTACCGGGCGACAGCCGACGGGAGATTCCTCATCATTGACATCGCCCAGGATGTGATCATTGCAGCGACCACCATCAGGACCGAGGACCTGCGCACCGAGTTTTCCATGACCAGGTCGGACAGCTCCCAGAAAGGCTCGATCGTCAGGTGGTATCCGGTCCTTTCCAAGACTTCCACACCCATCTTCGAATATGAGACGACAGAGGGGGGAGAGACTATCCCCGGAGGCGGGGTTTTCCCACCGCTCTCTGATGTCCAGGGCTACCGCCTTCCCTACGACATCTCCGAACTCACCGACGGCAAGCTCTTGGCCATCGCAAACCCGGCCTTGGTGTATGCTCCCGCTTCCCTCCAGGTGACCGCGGTGACCGATTTCGGATCCGATGACTGCAGCGCCTACATTCGCTCAACGGTAACCTCAGGCCAGACGGTCGCATCCTTTGCCGTCATCGCCGACGTCTGGTACCAGGGGAGGACCTACAGCCAGCAGATTGTCCCGGGTCCCAAGCCCAAGACATACACGGCGAAGGTGATCTCGGATGCAGGCAGCGCCCAGAGACTTGCCAGGATACTGTCCCTCAGGCAGACCTGCGGCCAGCAGTCCTACAGCTTCGATTCTGTCGTATCGATGGACCCCGGCCAGATCGTGAGGGTCATCGAGGACAAGGTGAGCTTCCTGGATGTGACGCTTCGCATCCTGTCCAGGGAGTTCGACGCCACCACAAGCCTCTACCGCTACACCTCTGAGGGGACCGCCGCCATCGACCTGACAACCACGGTCGAAGGAATCGAGTCTGCGGAAAACGCCCTGGGAAAACCGCGCAAGGGTGATGCCGGGCCGCGGGGGAAGTCCTACCGGGTGGAGATCGAGTCCACAGAGGGCCTGCTGTTCCGCCCGGGTTCCCAGTACACGCGCATGATCGCCCATGTATATGACGATACGGGGGAGATCACCGGATCCGTCTCACCTTCGAACCTGGCCTGGATCCGAAAGAGCCAGAGCGATGCTGGCGATGTGGCCTGGAATACCGCCCATGCCTCTGGCTACAAGGAAATCAATCTCACCCCTGCCGATTTTTACGGCAGTACGTCTTTCAAGTGCGAATACAAGGAGGTCTGCTGATGGCAATACTGGCTACCGGACAGATTACGTTCATCGATTACAACGATGCCCTCTCACTGACAGGGTTCATCAACTCCACCCATCCCAAGACACAGGTCTACTCCAAGGATGGGGGAGGCAGCTACGCGTCAAACTGGGTGACTGCAAACAACCTGCTCACCCCGAACATGTTCCGACAGGCATCAGGGGCAGCCGGAATCGACTTGGTATCCCCCACCGGAGGCAACGGGGTGGGCATCACCAATGCGAAGTGGACGCTCAAGCTCTTCACCGATGCTGCGGTGACCATCGCCGCAGGAGCATCCAACGCGTCCTTCGGGTCGGTCTCGGCCTCGGCCCCCTATACCCTGACACTGAACAAGAACTGCATGACCGAGGCGAAGCCTTCCCTGGAATGCACCTTCTCCTGCATCTACACCGATATATCCACAGCCCTGTCCATCGACTTCAGGACCTCTGTGACCTTCTCGCTGATGAAAAGCGGGGGCAAGGCTGTCTTTGTGCAGATATACGAGACCAACGGGCAGTATGTGATCCGTAACGGTGCCGTTGCGACCTCGACCCTCGCCCTCAAGTTTGCCGTCTACCGCAACGGGGTGAAGGATGCCGCAGTCACCGGCACCGCCCAGTGGAAGTACCGCGACCCGGGTGGGAACTGGACCAACGACGGCTCGGCCGTGGCCCTATCAGGTTCCAACCCGGAGACTGCAGCGATCAAGACCATTGCAGCCACCATTGTGGATGCGATCACCAACTCGAGGACCTACCGCATCGAGTTCACCGACAATGACTCCGAGGCGGATGTGACGGGGACGGTGTATTCGGCCGAAGTATCAATCCTGGACCTCACCGACCCCTACCAGGTGGCCTTCACTGTTGACGGGGGCACTACCTTCAAGAACGGCGAGGGCACCAAGACCGTCCATTTCCGCCTCTTCCAGAACGGGACGGAGGTTGACCTGGTCAGCGGAGCATACAAGCTCTACAGGCTCACCCTCCATGACCAGAACGGGAACCTGGACTATTTCAAGTCGGCTTTCGACCTGGCAACCTCCATCTCGGGATCAATCGCTGCAGGGGCGACCTCGCTTGTGGTGGCCTCGGCCGGGACCGGCTCGAAGGCCATCAAGGCAGGGGACAGGCTCGTGCTGGAACCCGGGGTGAGCGGGAAAGAGGAGATAGTGCAGGTCGCTGCTTCCTATGTCTCAGGCACCACCATAGCGCTGACAGCCGGGGTGCAATTCGCCCATGCCGCCTCCGCCCCCATCAGGTCGGCCAACAAGAAGTGCGGGCTCACCGATACGGCCAAGGTGATCACCGTCACCGGTGACGACATCTTCAACCTCGGCTCGACCGACATCGAGGTGATCGGGTTATGAAATTGCTGGCGGCTTCGACCATCACTTTCATAGACCAGAACGACACTTGCCTTGCCATGCTGACAAGCGAGGTTCTGCTCGTCCCGTGCGACTCCCAGGGGATGCCCAAGCTTCCCCTGGGCTCCTCTCCCCTGACCTCCAGGATGGTGGTGTTCCAGGGTGGGATCGAGCAGACAGGATGGACCTTCTCCAGGACACAGCAGGGAGTGACTTCGAGCGTCAGTTCCTCCGGGGTTGTCTCGGTGACGGCGATCAGCGCCGACAACGGGTATGTTGAGGTGACAGCCTCCAAGGCCGCCCAGGCTTCTCTGACGAAGAAGCTGACAGTGTCAAAGGTCTACCAAGGGGAGACGGGCTCGCTCGCCTCAGACTTCTCCATCGAACTCTCCCCCAAGGCCTTTCTGGTATCGTCCAGGGGAATGGTGTTGGAAAGCCAGGTGATCACCGCCGTCTGCAGGAAGATGAATGTCGTAGGGACTGCTCTGGTCGGTTGGGAAGCCCCGGGGGTTCAACTGTCAGAAACCACAGGAGAGGTCGTGACAATCACCATCCCTTCACAGCTGATGCTCACCTCCTTCTTGCTTTCCTGCTCTCTTGAAGGGTATGGGACAAAGA
>JAEINL010000013.1 GCA_016342655.1 Sphaerochaeta sp.
TTACTCTTGCATTACCTAAGCCATTCTAATCCAATGGCTAGGTGAGGTGTACCCACGTGTTGGTATGAAGCTTACCTAGCAACAGCAGAAGCCCCTGTGCTATGTTCCCCTCCACTGTTATCCCTTCGCAAGCCTCGTAGTTATTGATGATTCTTCTCTGTCTGTCCTTGTCATCTACGACGGCAAGAGGATCGGGTGAACCCTTTCTGTGGTACCGGTCGAGACGAGGGATTGCCTTAGACCAGAAATGGGAGGAAAATGTGCCGACTGTGTGTTTTGCATCCTCGCATCCGGTCTCTCTTTCACCTATAACGATACCATCAATGATTTGCTTAGGTGTACGCTCCTCGCCTGAAGACACCATGATTGATTTCATTCAATTGGTCTTCACCAGCAGAAACCATAGGGTGAAAACTTGCTCTATCCCCATAGCTGCTAAACGCTGAGATATTTCACATCCACCTCTTAACCATACAGGCCCATCCTTTCCTTTATTAGCGCAGTTACTTTTTCATCGAACAAGGCATTGAGGTTCACCTTATCCCCTCTTTACATCTTGGGTTTTCCGTCATTCTCGCTTGCATAATCTTTCTTCACTCTGTAGAGTATTGCCAATACAGCTATATATACCTGCAGGAAAGGATTGTTTTCCTTTTTTGAGCTTTCTGCAAAACACTTCCTTCTCTGCAGCTTTGTCAGTACGATAGACAGGTAGGAAGGAGATGGTGATGGCAATCGACAAAGATAAGATAGAAGAACACATCCGAGGATTACTTGTAGCCTTAGGAGAAGATCCAGGCAGAGAAGGCCTTGTCGATACCCCTACCCGGGTTGCAAAAATGTACGGGGAACTTTTTGAAGGCATACGGTATACCAACGATGAAATTGCTACCATGTTCACCAAAACCTTTGAGGATGATCCCGATATGTTCAGCAGTTCCAATGACATGGTCATGTTGCGTGACATTGAATTCTTCAGCCATTGTGAACACCATCTTGCCCTCATATACAATATGAAGGCTACCGTGGCATATATTCCCCGAGGCAAGGTCCTGGGATTGAGTAAAATTGTTCGCATAGTCGATATGGTAGGAAAAAGACTGCAGCTTCAGGAACGGATTGGCTCAGATATCGCCGAAATCATGCAAAAAACGACAGATTCTGAAGATGTAGCTGTCATCATAGAGGCTCAGCACGCTTGCATTACCACCCGAGGCATCAAGAATATCCATTCGGTCACTACCACGACCACGGTACGAGGAATCTTTGAAACTAACAGCAATATGCTGGATAGACTCATAGTGCTCAACAGCAGGCGTGTCTAACAAGGAGAGTGTCAGGTGAAAAATGTAGAGAAACTACTTGTACATCCGCAATTCCTCACCTACATGGCGTTGAACAGTGAAGCAGAACGAGACAGGATTTTCTGCAAACATGATTTTTCTCATCTCTTTGACGTTGCAAGAGTAGCGTATTGCATGGCCTTGGAGAGAAACCTTGCAATTCCCAAAGAGACCATGTACCTCACGGCCCTTCTGCATGATATCGCAAAATGGAAGCAGTATAAGACAGGTGCCGATCATGCAGTGGAAAGTTCTACTCTGGCGAGGGAAATCCTTCAGGACCTCACCATTGAAGCTGATGAAATCTGTGAGGCGATAAGAACCCATCGGAAAGCCCATCTGGTAAAAACACCACTTGGACAGATCCTGTATGACAGCGATAAAGCGGTCAGACCCTGTATCGTCTGCCCACATATCGATACATGCAAGAATTTCAGAAACGGGGAAAAGCCCACGTTCACCTATTGATTCCCCAACGAAGCGAGAGTAGAGAAGTAACAATGACGAAAGAGACTCACATAGCAAAGACAGTCTGGCAGTGGGGAAAACGCACCTACATCATGGGCATCCTCAATGTCACTCCCGACTCTTTTTCTGACGGTGGCCGATACCTCAATGTTGACAAAGCAGTTGCACAGGCCTTGCGCATGGCCTCAGAAGGAGCTGATATCATCGATATCGGTGCTGAATCGACAAAACCGGGGTATGCGCCAATTTCTTCTGAAGAGGAACTTGACCGCTTGCTGCCTGTCATACAAAGACTCAGGGCGGAAACGGATCTGGTGCTCTCAGTCGATACCTATAAAGTCAGGACTGCAGAACTTGCCCTTGCCTCCGGGGCCCATATGATAAACGACATCTGGGGCCTGAAACGGGAAAAGGGAATGGCAACTCTTGTGGCAGCAAGCAAAGCCCCCGTGTGCATCATGCACAACCGAAACAATACCACCTACCACAACCTTATGGAGGATATCCTCTCAGATCTTTCCCAGAGTATTGCTATCGCACTGAAAGCAGGGGTTCAGGAAGAACAGATCATCCTTGATCCTGGTATAGGATTTGCAAAAACGGTTGCACAGAACCTTGAAGTGATGAAGCATCTTGAAAGGCTAAAAAGCCTTGGATTTCCCGTGCTGCTTGGAGCTTCACGAAAGAGTTTCATTGGAAAATCCCTCGGGTTGGACGTGCAGGACCGCTTGGAAGGAACCCTTGCAACAACGGCAATCGGAATCAGCAAAGGTGTTGATATCATTAGGGTTCATGATGTAGTACAGAATGTAAGAGTGGCAAAAATGACAGACCTACTCGTAAGGGACTAGCACATGGATAAGATACTCATTGAAGATTTGCAGGTATATGCCTACCATGGGGTAGAGCAGGCAGAAAAGACCAATGGACAGATGTTCTTCGTTTCACTTCAGCTAGGTCTGGATTTGGAGCAAGCGGGACAAAAAGATGATTTGAATCTGACCATCAGTTATGCTCAGGTGTGTAAAGACGTACAGCAAGTACTGCAAAACCGTACCTACAATCTCATAGAAGCAGCAGCGATGAACATCATCGAGCATTTGTTCCATACCTATCCTTCCCTTTCGGAAGTTTTCGTTCAATTAAAAAAACCTTGGGCACCAATGGGCCAACACTTGAAATATGCTGCAGTGGAAATTGGCCGGAAAAGGAATGAAAGAAGTGAATGGTGATGAGGTTATCGCCTACATTGCCTTGGGATCCAATCTTGGAGACAGAAAGGCTCAGCTCGATCTGGCAATCGAGCTGCTCAGACAGGCCGAAGGAATCGAAGTCACCGCTGTATCCACCTTTATGGACACAGCTCCTGTGGGATATGTCGACCAACCTGACTTTCTTAATGCAGTTGTTGAACTACAGACTACCCTCTCACCTTATACATTATTGAGCGTGTGCAATTCCATCGAACAGGCCTTGAAAAGAAAACGTATTGTTCATTGGGGGCCAAGGACGATTGATCTTGACATCCTGCTGTACGGAGACCTTGTGCTTACAACAGAAAACCTTACCATTCCCCATCCCAGAATGCTTGAACGAAAATTCGTCATGCAACCTTTGGTTGAGATTGCACCCAAAGCACTCTACCCTCCCGGGAAAAGAACGATTGCAGAGCTGTATCAGGAGAATTTTTTATGAAGGTTGATTTCTTGGAGCAAAATTCATAGAGACAATCCTACATCCACAAAAACAGGGAAATACCACGACCATCTGGGGGGAAAGGCTTGCTAATAAGCTGACATGATGTGTCAGGTATCTACAAATCTGGCCTATTTTTGTTCGTGGCTCATACTTTTTCACAGTACATTGGGAAACCTCCTCAATATTTACCCTTCCTAAAACTGAAATAGTATGGCTCCAGGGGTTCACATCCCTAAGACAATCGTCCACAAGTCACTCGTTGGATGCCAAACCCTAAAATACGCTTGCCCATCTAGAGAGAATGCAGTTATGTACACTCTGCCATACGTTTCAAACACAAGCTCATCGGCGATCCAAGGGAGGTCGGAAACAGACACGGTTACCATCATCCCTGAAGGCAAGACTAAATCTCCCAGCAGGTTTGTTGACTCATCTCTTGGTACTAAAGGCGAAGTAGTAAAATACAAGCCCTCAAGGGTAGCTCCACTTTCGTTGACTACTAAAATTGTCTTTCCAAAGGATTGTACATGCGGCAGTTCCCCTGAAGAATCCAAGGGAACAAACAAGGACGCCAAGCCATGAGCACCATCTTCCCCTGCAGGAGGAGCGACAGAAGGTGCTTCTGACACTGAAGTACAAGAAACTGTAAAAATAGACAGGACCAACAGAAACAAGATCGTAGTTCTTCTCATACCAAGTATCCCTCCAACTATCTGATAAAAAACCTTGCTCCCCCATACCCAATCAGGGCTAACGCAATACTCATGAGGGTTCCCACCAGAAATACTTCCCTGAATGCGTTGTCGTTACTGAACTCTGCATACCGGACTAACGTTTTGGCAGCTATTATCAGAACACAGGTTGCTATGGATCCAAACAAGCACAAAAGCAAAATAATGGCTATATTTGACAATCTATGTTGAAACCTCATTTTTCGATGGCTCATCCTTATCAAGCACCTCATAGACAAATGGGGGATAATCCGTACCTCTCAGGTCTTTCCATCTTGCTACACGGGGGACATTGCTAAGCTTCTCAACAAGCAGGGTTGCCCTGGCTATGCCTGAGATGCTAGGGGTCTCCTGCTTGAAAATGGTCATATTTGCATAGTTTTCCAGGTACTTCGTGCTCACACCGTTGAATCTAGCCAAATCCTGCTTAAAAGCCGAATGCAGCTTGTTGACCTTCTGCAGGTTATATTTGCCTTGTCTGGATTCAGTCTCGCTTTTCAGTTGGATGATAGGAAGCTCTTTATCCTGTGCATATTTACCGGCAGCTCGGGAAGCGTCGGTAATCAAAATGACAGTTTCTCCAAGATGTCCGGTATACACAGAATCAAGGTCATCAGAGGAGGGCGCGCCCATATTTGAGGGTCTTCCCCAGCAAATCTCGTTTCCCCCTATGGCTAGAGGAGTGCATACAAAACCTTGGTTCAAGCCTCTTGTGCTGCTGCAAGATCCCCTTCCATGTCTATGTCCGGATTTTCTGACACTCTTGTAATCAGAATCCCTAGAAGTAGGTTCGTAACGATGTAGGTTGTTGCTGGCGTTTTTATTGCCTTTTGTGTTCAGATACGTGAAGGTTTCATCTGCTTGCGTATGTTCCTCCAATACAGCATCGGATTTACCATCCTTAAGTGCTGTGAGGATCTTGTGCCTCCAATAGAAAGCGGTGGTGACGTTGATATCCAAGGCCTCAGCCAAATCCTTGAGGGTTGCACCCATATTCATGAGTCGGATGTACTCAATCCAAATTTTCTTGGGAAAATGGCTTCCAATCCATACAGGCCTTCCTTTTTCTGCAAAAGTCTTGCTACAATCCACACAGATGAACCTTTGGTAACCTAAAGAGGTCTTACCATACCTGCTCACATGGGAACTTCCACAATGGGGACAATTTCCCTTCTCTTTGGGTTGTTCCTGGACAGTTTCTGCTGGTTCAGGCTGGGAAACCTTATGGAAAACGAGCTGTTGCTCTTCTTCTGAAAGTTTTAACATTGCTTTGTAGGCTTCAAGGGCTTCTTTGCTGAGTTTTGGCTTCTTCATGATTCAATTATACTGTATTTGGTAACTGTTTTGTAGTATTTAAACATAGATTGTCAAATATAGCCAAAATAATCAATCTTTCCAGGTACCCTATCTTGTGCCCAGCATGTACAGAGTCCTGAGTTTTTTCTGATGGAGTAGCAGCCAATGAAGCCAAAACCCTGGAGACGACAACACTACTTGGTTTGAATATGAACAACAAAGCGAAGGCAATGCCAACCAAGGAAGCAGGTAGTTGTAGATACAGGGGAAATAGCGATGCCATGCCCCATAAGACTCCTATATGGATACTCTGATCAATAAGGAAGGAGGTGAATGTGCTATATCTTCTGGTCACACTATCTACAAGAACGTGGGTAATCACAAGAGCAAACACGAGCAATGCAGCCTGTCCGAGTGAAATTTGTAGGAGAAAAATAAGGGGTAAAAAGGGAATAACGTACAAAAGAGAGTGAAAAAAGACACCTGTTACTTGCTTTTGTTTATGTCTTGCAAGAGAATCTGCCTGCAGATAAAAATCCCCTATCAAACTGTAACGTTTCATCGTTAGGGTGCTGAACGTCTCTCCGACTGGATAATATCATCTATCGATTCGAGCTCTATCCCCAACTGTTTGCACATCGTATCCACCTTCTTGATGACCTGCGCAGGGTACCATTTCCCGTCGACCTTGGTAGCCTTTATCTTGCGCATCCCCTGGATGAAGTCATCAAGGGAGATGTCCTGCGTCTTGCCCAGGTTGGCTATCGAATCCATAGCTTCCACGCCCATAGTCATGCTCAGGTGGTTCAGGAACAGCCAGGCTTCCATGGAGTAGATGCCCCGCATATAGCTGGCATTGGATTCCAGGGTGCAGTCGAAGGTCTTGAAGAACTGTTCGACTGCCTGTCTCTGCTTGTAGATGCAATACGTCTGCTCAGGGGTAAGCTCCAGCTGGTTGGTCCTTATCGAGATGGTACCCATCTCCGTCTTGTCTGAAAACTCATCTGAAAGCGAGCAGGGCACCATGGCTGCAAGCTCCTCGTCGGTGAGCCGTCCCTTGCCCTTTTCCCTGCGGCCAAGCTCCTTTCCCTTCCTCACTTCCAATGTTGCATTCTTCTTTCCCAGCCTGGTGAGCATGCCTGCAGTCTCTTCTGTAAGGAGAGAGGGATCGAGGAACAGGTGGACCGCGTACCCTTCGCAGTCGATCCTCTTGGCAAGGATCGGTCTCTTGTGATAGATGAACCCATACTCGTAATCGAACTGGGAGTTGGGCACCTTCCCCCTCACCTCCAGGTTGCCCCTCTTGAGGGGCGTCATGTAATGCAGGAGGCTGTTGTCAACAAGGTCGAAGTTGTCTTTGCTGCCGAACCCCTTGTCAGCAATGAAGATACAGTCCTTCTCATCGATGCCAGCCTCCCTCAGCAAGGCTGAGAAGGCGGTGACATCAGGGATGTTTCCCGCAAACTGCATATAGTACTCGGGACGGCCCACACCATCACCAAGGGAGAAGATGTACAGAAGGTTGATCTGGTTCTTGTACCTGAGCTTCGAGTCATAGCCGACCTCGGCATTCTCGAGAGTTCGGGAGGCCGACAGCAGGCGATGCCCGTCGACCGTCATGAACCGGTTCGCATCCCTGGGCATGGAAAGCAGGAACTTCCTGATGTTGCCACGGTCCTGGCCGAGGCGGTCGAGCAGCCTCGTAAGGCTTGCAGGGGATATGGGAAGGTCAGGGAAAATGGAAGACAGTATGCTCGTCTCATAGTGGGTATGGCACCTTCGCAGTGTCCTGTCATAGACAAGCCTCATGACTGCGACCGAAAATATCTCGCGCCAGACATCAGGGAAGAACTCCTTGAGCCTCTCGCGAATCAGGGCCCCCTTCTCATAGAAATACTGGGAAGCTCCAAGCTCAACAACCTCAATCTCACGGATATGGGAAAAGGCAATTCTCTTTCCGACAAGACCCTGTTCGGTGATGCTTCCCAGCATCTTGCCGGAGACCTTGGTTGACTTTCCGGTCTCGGGGTTGTATTTGGAGGCCCGCTCGTAGAGGTACCAGTGCCCGCTGATATGCTTGATCTCGGTGTTCTTCGGCTTGACGAAATTCCTGACAAAATCGGGTCTCTCATGCTTGATGTTCATGGCTTCTCCAGCACCCTAGGTTAGGGTGCTTAAAGCATACCACAAGAATCTCAATACAGCAAGAGAAAAACGTGCAATGGAGACAATAAATGATGATTTATTGGATATTTTAGGCATAAAAGAATAGGGTTCTGCACCCTAAGGATGAAACGTTACAGATCAAATGACAGCAAAGCAAAACTCCATAATATTGATACATATCAAGTGACCTCCTGAAATTTTTCAACTATCAAGGCCTCGAAGTTACGCAGTTGAGCAAAGCTGTTTGTCCGTACCACTGCATCAACATACTGACGCCTGATCCCAAGAACTTGAGCTATGCGTCCATTCAGACCTCGTTTCCACGATTGGCTTATAAGGATATCCCTATCAGTGCTATCAGGTTCTTCAAAACAGAGCTCTTCAAGTGAAAGAAGAAATATCGGTTTGTAGGACGGTATAGTATTCTTACATATAAGCTGCTGTTGTTTCAGATGCGCTTCAATCGAAGCCATGAGCGTAACCAAATCTTTCCATTGGGGGACAAGGTGGGAATCGAGGAACTCTGCATAGATGTACAGTATGGTTGTTTTTGGTTTCAGAGCTTGGATCAGCAACAAGTAGGATCCAAGGAGCCCGTTGACAAAACGATCGCCTGGACTTGCAGAATTAAAAATGACGCTTTGCTCTTGCCCTTCATGACATAGGGCGATAGCCTCTCTTGCCCTATGATAGGCAGGCCCATCAAGTTCTGTGGTCATCCAATCAGCAGAAAATACCTCCAATTCTCCCAATCCAATACCACAACGCAACTGCACAGGATAGGCAAGCCGAGAAAAAAATGCAAAATACCTATATGCTTCTTGTGCGGAGTAGAAAAGCCCTTGCATTTCATCACCGGCACTGAACATGACAGGCTTACAAAGGTGCCCTTCAAACAGTGTGTTACAAATATCTACAACAGATTTCAAGTATGATTGCAAAACAAAGCGATCTTTGAATTTTCTGGATTGTACCACATCAAAAATAAGGGCAGTATAGTGATTTTTCTCTTTCATAGATTCTCCACCTACGGTAAATAGTACTACAATCAGCTCAAATTAGCAATAATTTTCTATTGTATATCTTGATTAGCAATACTTTTTTATTGCTTCTATTGTTTAGCAATAGATACCAGATGAGAATCCCAAACAGTTTGAAAATGAAAAATCATTTGCTTGCAAGAGGCACGATCTGGCTACAGTTCATGCCTCTTGTATCCTCCTATTTCTTGTTCACTTCAGGCCGAACCTCTTTTTCATCGCCTGCACATTCTTTCCAAACTCAGAGCTTGCCCCATTGAGTTCAGAAAGGATTTGGGCATAGGATTTCCCTACACTCTGCCTTGCAGCACCTATGGTAGTGAGGCATTCGTTTTCATCCATGAAAGCGACAGCCTCGACCAGATGCTCATGATCTTCTTCTGGGATGACCATGAAACCATGCTTGTCCGCATGGATAAGGTCCCCAGACTGCACTTCACAGCCAAAGACGGTGACCTTCTCTCCCCAGGAAATGGGCATTGAGTAGGCATGGCCTATGCAAAACCTTCTTGCCAAGGCCTTGAAGCCTGCATTGGTCATCTCATCGACATCACGTATCGCACCTTCACTGATGGTGCCGATGCATCCCAGGGCACGATGGGTGTTCGCATTCACTTCACCCCAAAAGGACCCGATGATCTTTGCCGGGGAATCCAAGTCCTGCACCACCACAATCTTAGGCCCTGGTAGTGAAGCAACATAGCTCAGATACTCTACCCTGTTCTTTTCCCTATCCTGATAGTGTCCCTTATTCCCTGGCTGGCAGGTCACTGTGACTGCATACCCTATCATAGGCCCCATCTGGGGCATGAAATCCCGGCACTCATCTTTGTTACACCTTACATCCAGTCGTTCGCCTCGGGTAATTGCCTCCCAGCCATTGTATATGGTGGGGGTGTTCCAACGTTTGAGTTTCAACAAATCAGCATGTGTCAGCATGGTATCTCCTAAAATAGTGGGTCTGTGGCAAGAGTATACCACGCACTGTAAGCCTCATGGAAATACAATATTCCTCCATTTGCTATGAAGGTTCCTAAGGATGACTGCTCTGATAAGAAGCTTGCATTGTTGTGTTCGTATTTTCCTTGTATCCAATCATTTTTCCCTCATTCCCCAACGAAGCGAGAGTAGCAAAAGCATTACCATGCTTCCATTACCGAGCGAGTGCTGGGAAAGCAAGGTGAGATAAAGCGCCCCTTGGGGTGGAAAGGAGGCAACGCCTCCTGGATCTAGGGCTTGCCCTGGGGGTATTGATACCTTTCATTCCATACTTTTTAATTCTTCTGATGTACTTCTGATGCCAAATGCCATTTTATTTGGTATACTGATGCATTGGAGGAACGATGCAAGAAATACTCAGACGGTACGCCCGTCTTGTCATAGAAATACAACTCAAACTACAAAGAGGTGACGCCCTCTCAATAAATACTGAACACAGCACCATGAGTTTTGCCAGGATGCTGGCAACCATGGCCTGTGAATCGACACTGCAGACAGTCAGCATAGTGGAGACCAACCATGGGAAGGTTGCACAGGTCGTAGAGTTCGACCCTGTCGAGAAGAGGATCAAGAGACCTCCGGTGACCGGGTATGTAATGTGTCACCTCATCGACCTCGATAGCGCACCCTACAGTACAGACGAGAAGGTCTCCTCCATACCAGGAGAGGTTGGAAAACTTGGCACCTATGGCCTACTCAGTGATCCTGTGTTCCTAGACCGTCGCATCGCTGTTCCCTGGGCAAATATCCCCTTGCCAGGACCTCTTTGGGCAATGCAACTCTTGGGAAAGGCAGCCTCAGAAGAGGATATGTGGGCCCTGTTCGCAAAAATTTACAGACTTGAGGATGATCACGGCCTGAAGTTCTGGCTTGACCAGGCAAACCTGTTGCAGTACCGCAAGCAGTCGCTCTCAAAAAAGGGCAAGCTCACCCTTACGATCAAGGGGAACGGTTGCGACCTACAGACTACTATTGCTGACAAGACCAAATGGACAGGAGGAGATTCCTCAGTCTCAAGCGGGCGCACCTTCATGCAAATTCTGCCTATGCAACATGTTCATGCATCGCTAGATAGTACCCTGACAGAAGGATCCTTCAAATCCTTGAGGCCTTTCCTCCTGTTGGGGAAGCTGGTTGAGGAGGCTTCCTTTACCATAGAAAAGGGAAAAGTTGTTTCCTACAGCGCCAAACAGGGCAAAGAGGCTCTGGATGCTTATTTTGCAGTTGATGAAGGAGCCAGTGTGGTGTCTGGTCTCTCCTTGGCAGATAACGACACCATAGAAAGTCGATACCTGACACAGGCTATCCACCCACACTTCAACCGTGAAAGTACCACAAGCCTGGTTTTGGGTGGCTTCAGCCTCAATACCCTTACAGAACAGAGTACGGACGAAGAGATCGACGCCTCAAATCTAGGGCGTTCTCTTGTAAGGCTGGATATCCCCATAGGAGACGATTCTCTAACCATACAAGCAACTGATGAGCAAAAAGTTCAGATCCAAGTCATGGACGAAGGCATATTTGACCTATAGGAGAGAGCAATGAATCAGACCATTCTGGACACCTATGCGGACCTGGTTATCCTCAAAGGAATAAACCTCAAGAAAAATAAGAGTGTGGCCATTATGACAGGACCGGGCACCTACTATTTTGCCAGAGCCCTTTCCAAGTCCGCATACCGTCATGGGGCTCTGTATGTGCAGGTACTCCTTGATGACCTTGATGTGCTTGCCTCTCGTCTGGACAACCAGACTGAAGAACAGCTGAAACACACACCTGCCTTCATCAGGTCCCTTGATTATGAGATGTGTGCTGAAGGTTGGGCCTATATCAGGATAGACAGCACTGAGGACCGTCTGGACCATGCTCCTCTCCACCAGAAGAAAAACCAGACCTATGGCACTGCGAAGCGGGAATTTTCACTAACCCGTATGAAAAAGACCATGAGACATGAACTGCCGTGGTGTGTGGTCTGTGCCCCCGGCCCTCTCTGGGCCCGTCAGGTCCTTGGGGAACATGCAAATACAAGTGATCTCCTCTCTGTATTGAAGCCTATTCTTCTCCTCGATAAGGAAGACCCTTTCACTGCATGGGATGAACATGGGGCAATGCTTCAGGCAAGACAGGACAAGCTCAACAGCCTGCATATTGACAGTCTGCACTTCAAGAGTCCTGTTACAGACTTTACCATCGGATTCACTGAGAAGGCCCGCTTCATCGGGGGAAGCGAGACGCTTCCTGACGGTACTCCCTTCTTTGCAAACCTTCCAACCGAAGAGATTTTCACCACCTCAGACCGAATGCGCGCAAATGGGTATATAACCACCACGAGACCTGTGACGGTACTCAACAGCCGCACAGAAGAGATCCGTCTGGTATTCAAGGACGGAAAGGTTGTTGATTATTCGGCAAAGGTGGGCATGGAGATTCTGGATGCTTTCTTTGCTATTGATGAGGGGACAAAACGTATTGGGGAGTGTGCCCTTGTTGATGAGTCCAGCCCTATAGCCCAGAGCGCCCTGATCTTTGACTCAATCCTACTTGACGAGAATGCATCCTGTCATATCGCCTTAGGTGATGGCTACCCTTCTTGCCTTACTAACGGCTCGCTTCTGACTACAGAAGAGAGCCTCAACGAAGCGGGGTGCAACACCTCCCTGATGCATGTTGATTTCATGGTCGGGTCAAAGGATATGAACATCACCGCACGCACGCGTGAGGGTATGGATGTGCAGATAATGAAGATGGGGCATTTTACCTTCTAGTATTACACTCTGAAAAATATATACAAATAATGCTTGGTTTACCATTTCCACCGGATGTGTTCACAAACCATGACGTTGCCATTAAGAGTTGATTGTGGGATGTAACAATGCAGACCCATAGCAAACCATTAACCACATCCAGTAACCCATCCTGCATTTGTGGTCCAAGAAAGATACGGTTGTTCCCGAATACATGCTTAATGATACCTTCGAGGCCAAAAAGAACAGTTGACCAAGACATATATGAAGATAGTGACCAATCGCCTTTGGTTGACTGTCTAGACCAGTTGGCAAAGGATATTGTCTGATTCCTACAGGATTAGAACGTCACTGTATGTAATGGCAACCATTGGATCTATTGTTGCGTAAAGAGGCATTGGTGATTATACTTGCCGCGGTTACCGCATGCCGTAACTCAATAATGTCCCTATTGAGTTGCGCTTCCTGGTAGAACTGAATAATCCGGTGCGAGAAATAGCCTAGGTCGGCCTGGGCTCGCCGAAGTCCTTTCTGTGTTCGGATTATACCCACATAGTTCCACATGGTAAGCTGGATTGCCTTCCAGTCCTGTTTCAGTAGCAAGGGGTCGAACTCTTCCTGTATAGGAGGGACCGCCCATTCGCGTATGTCGGCAAACCTTTTGGAATCAGTTGGTTTGTGGCGTTCTTTGATAATATCATCGGCACAGTTGTTTCCCCACAGTAAGGCCTCCAGCAGTGATGTCGAAGCCAGACGGTTCGCACCATGTACCCCGGTGCAGCTCACTTCGCCCAAGGCATACAGGTTTTGCAAAGAAGTCCTACCGGCGAGATCCACCTTTATCCCACCACAAAAGTAATGGGCCGCTGGGACCACGGGGATAGGCTCTTTGGTAATATCTATGCCACCCTCCAGACAGGTACTGTGGATCCTAGAAAATCGCTTCTCAATTGGTTCCTGACCCTGGTAATGAGAATACAGGTCTAGCAATACATATTCAGTGCCATCCTTTCTCATGCGGTTAAAGATACTGCGTGAGACAATATCCCTTGGAGCAAGATCACCCATTGGAGAGTAGTCTTCCATAAAAGCGTACCCTTTGGGATCTAATAGGCGAGCTCCTTCGCCACGCAACGATTCAGAGATGAGAAATCGTTTTATATCCTTATGGAACAAACAAGTGGGGTGAAACTGTATGTATTCAGCATTAATGATGTCAGCCCCTGCATGATACGCCATGCTGATTCCGTCTCCGGTAGCGCCTGCTGGATTGGTGGTATGTTGGTACAGGTTTCCAATTCCCCCTGATGCAAGCACAACCTGCTTAGCGCAGATGCGCTTGACCTGGCCGGTGGCGTTATCAAGGATATAGGCTCCCATGACCTCGCGTGGTTTGTATATCTCCTGGATATTTCCCGAATGGTGGTTGTTGGTGATTAGGTCGATGGCGGTATGTTCGCAAAGGATTTTCACTCCGATTTTACGGGCATATCGTTGGATAGTTGTCTCGATCTCTTCTCCCGTCCTATCTTCAAAATGAAGGATCCGTCGTTCGGAATGGGCGGCCTCTCCGGTGTAGGAAAGCTGGCCTTCTGAATCGCGGCTGAACTGCGTTCCAATATGATCCACAAGGAAATCGAACACCAGACGGGGACCATCGGTTACCAGTGCATCCACTGCGGTCTCGTTATTGCAATACATCCCTGCTGTCATAATATCTTGTTTGAGCGCCTCGGGACCATCGTCTTCCTTCCATGCGATAATCCCCCCCTGGGCATGGTAGGTGTTGCATTCCAAAGGGTCTGCCTCCTTGGTCACGACCAGAATGTTCATACCGGCTTCTTGAAGACGGATAGCTGCGCTGAGTCCTGCTAAACCGCACCCGATAATCAAAACATCATAGATTTCACCTGTGTTCATGCAAAGGCCCTCCTTCGGCGATATCAATCATCTGTTGGAGCGCTTTTTTGGCATCTTCCCGGACCGTTCGGTCGACTGTTACCAATAATTTTTCCTCAATATTACAGTCTCGGATCTGCTCGAGGGCCGCTAACAATAGTTCTGGTGTCGTCATGCTCATATCGGTACAGATTGACGTTTCCAAAGGAACAATCGTTTTTCCCTGACTGGCACACTCGAATGCGAGACGGGCGACAAAACTGTATTCCGTCCCTATAGCCCATTTGCTACCAAAAGGCGATTTCCTGACCACATTGTAGATATATTCGGTTGAACCTTGCAAATCGGCACCTTGGGCTGTGGCGGAATTGACTTCGGGATGTACGATGACGGTGATTCCTGGATATTTTCTACGCACCGCCTCTATCTGCTGTACATTGAATTCTTGATGGATAGGGCAGAATCCGTCCCAGAGAAACACCTTCGCCTGTTGGTTTCCCCCAGAGACAAGGAGTTCTTTGTCTATAAGCTGAATAGCATCCTGAGAGAGCCTCATTCCCACCGCCGTGTTTCTACCGAGATGCTGGTCCGGAAAGAAAAAAACCCCTTTGCCCTGTGAAAGATAATGCTCAAGGATTTTTCTGGCGTTAGAGCTAGTACATACAGCCCCCCCGTGTTGGCCGCAAAAGGCCTTAAGGCGGGCATGGGCGTTCATATAGACGACCGGAATGATTTCCCTTTGGGATTTGCTTCTGATGTTCACAAACGTCTGTTCGGCCTGTTCGTAGGTTATCATATCCGCCATGGGGCACCCGGCAACAGGATTGGGCATGATTACCTTTTGGTGGGCCTTAGCCAAAACCTCAGCTCCCTCTGCCATGAAATGGACGCCACAGAAAAGGATGTATTCAGCATCACTGGTGCTTACATCCACTGCCAAGCGATATGAATCGCCAACGAAATCGGCTATATCGGTTATTTCCTTTTTCTGATAATGATGCGCTGGAATGATCACCCGATCGCCAAGTTCTTTTCGGAGAGCGATAATACGCTGCATGGTATCCATAGTCGACTCCTTATTTCGTTTGCTGTTTAAGGGAAAAGTCAAAGGTCTGCACCGAATGGGTTATATCCCCCACCGAAATAAAATCAACTCCAGTCTTACCAACTCCATCGATGCGTTGGAGAGTCATATTGCCTGAGGCCTCGGTTTCTGCTGCTCCCTGGACCATTGCGACAGCTTTGATCATAAGGTTGTTACTCATATTATCCAACATAATGCGGTCTACATTACAGTCAATCGCTTCTTGAACTTCTTCCAGTGTCCGGGTCTCCACCTCTATCTTATAGGTATTCTCCCAAAGCTCGCGTACTCTATTCACTGCTTCGGTAATACCGCCGGCGGCATCTATGTGGTTGTCTTTAATAAGGACCATATCATAGAGACCTTTGCGATGATTTACAGCTCCACCGCAGGCAACAGCATATTTTGATAGTTCACGATAACCAGGAAGGGTTTTGCGGGTATCAAGAATGAGTACCCCACAGGACGAGGCCTGATCCACATATTTTTTCGCTTTGGAGGCTATGCCGCTAAGAAAAGAGAGGAAATTGATGGCCGTGCGTTCGGCGGTCAGTATGGAAAGGACCTTGCCTGAAAGTTTCGCAATCTGATCTCCAGGCACTATGGCGGCTCCATCCGAATAAAAAAATTCAACCGAAATAAGTGGATCCACTTGCCTGCAAACTTCACGGAATACCTTCAAACCGCACAAGACTCCACTGTCCTTGGCGAATAGGATGAAAACATTTTCTTCGTCGGTGAAAATCGCCCGTGAGGTAACATCGCCTTGTATGCCAAGATCCTCTGACAACGCCATCCTGATAAGTTCCTTCATGATGTTCCACCCTTCTTGAGACATTTTTTGAGATTCTTTGTGGCAACTATAGCGATGGCGGAACGAAAGTTCAACCCACATCATCGCATCCATTTGACACACCTCAAAAGAGCCAAGGGCATATCTCGCTCCTGTGCCTGGACATTTCGAGTTCGTGTTCACCCTAAAAGCACGAGTCTTGGCTGAACCTAGCTGACAGGCTCTACCAATATATCGCGACTATAAACGAAGAGCCCGTAGTCTACCACGGGAAATACAAGATGGATGAAATCGACGACTTATCCATGTCTGCAGAGGTACAAGTGTAGCGCCAGATGTTGCTAACCATGGCGGACAGCAGAAGAAAGCTCAATACAAACACCGATGCTACGATGTGTTTTCGCATGGGCAAGTTCTTATGGAAAGGTGATCCCAATCGATTGCGACAGGTACGTGAGGCTGATACATGTAAGGAAATGGTCAACCAAGTATATATTTGCTTTTACATGTAGAGAATGTAATACTAGTTCAAGGAGGCTATGAGCTTGAGTCCTTCAAGGGTGTGCATAGGGGAAACCTGGTTGATACGTCCGATAAGGGGGGCTATGGTAGTGCTCAGGCCTCCTGTCGCTATGACAAAGAGTTCCTTGCCAAGTTCCTGTTCACTTCGCTCAATGAGCGAGGTGACCATGCCTGCGTAGCCGAACATGATGCCGCTTCGTATAGAGTCCTGGCTATTTCTGCCGATCACCTTTTCAGGAATTCTCAGTTCGACCTGGGGTAGCTGTGCCGTGTTGCCATAGAGGGCATTCACTGCAGTGACAAGACCTGGGGCAATGGAGGCACCAAGCACTGAGCCATCCTCCCCTACAGTACTGAAGGTCAGCGCTGTCCCAAA
Organism: Sphaerochaeta sp.; assembly: GCA_016342655.1. Classification (GTDB taxonomy): domain Bacteria; phylum Spirochaetota; class Spirochaetia; order Sphaerochaetales; family Sphaerochaetaceae; genus Sphaerochaeta. The sequence goes on from JAEINL010000013.1 coordinate 17,160, forward strand.
ATCGACAACCATAACCGGTGAATGGGGATGCATATGGTGGGCCTGTGCAAGGTTGCACAGCAGGTCAGAACCCAGTTCGATAGGAATAGTATCGTTCTTCAGGCCTGTCTTGACGAACCGGTCCACCATCAGGGGCTGTACGTCAAAGAGCCTGATGATGTTCTTTTGCACAGAGCGGGTAAGGTTAGGAACAACCGAACTGATGACAGCGCGGCTGATATCCTGCTTGTGTATGCCCGCATGGGTCAGCAGGCTCTCCAGAACAACAAAATACTCATCGCTGGTTTTCTTCTGGTCACTATAAATACGAAAGGACTCCGTCCATTTCTCAGTGTCATGGACGGCAATTACAATATTCGAGTTTCCAATGTCTACGGCGATAAGCATAGAGCCTCCTTACAGAGCTACAGTATGGGGGGAATCAGCATACAGTTCATTACGAAGTGCCTTGATAGTCGGGTCACTGTAATACTCCTCAAACTTCATCATCCTATCAATGACTCCATTGGGCGTAAATTCAATGATGCGGTTGGCAATGGTCTCGACAAACTGGTGGTCATGACTGTTGAAAAGCAATATTCCCTTGAAGTCAATGAGCCCATCGTTCATTGCACTGATAGCTTCCAGGTCTAGGTGACTGGTAGGCTCGTCAAACATCAGGACGTTTGACTGCTCAAGCATCATCCGGGAGAGCAAACACCTCACCTTCTCTCCACCTGAAAGTACTGTGCAGTCCTTCAGTGCTTCATCACCACTGAAGAGCAACCTGCCTAGGAAAGACCGGATATAGGTATCATCCTTCTCCTCACTATACTCCCTCAACCAGTCGGTGATGGGCATATGCTCGGTAAACATATGGCTGTTGTTCTTGGGAAAGTAGGAAAGGCTTGTCGTGACTCCCCAGGTGTAGGTTCCTTCGTCTTGTTTAACAGCGCCACTGAGTATTTCAAACAGGACAGTCTTTGCAAAGTGGTCAGGGCCTACAAAGGCAATCTTGTCACCACTGTTGAGCACCATGTTGAAAGAGTCCAACACCTTGGCACCGTCGACGACCTTTGTCAGGTCTTTCACCTCAAGAATGTTCTTTCCAGGCTCACGTAAGGGTTTGAAGGCAATATAGGGAAAGCGCCTCGAAGAGGGTTTGATATCATCAATGGTAAGCTTGTCGATGAGCTTCTTCCTGCTGGTAGCCTGCTTTGCCTTTGAAGCGTTGGATGAGAAGCGCTGGATAAAATCCTTCAGTTCGGAGATTTTCTCTTCCCTGCGCTTCTTGTCGTCCTTGCTCTGCTTTCCCGCCAACTGGCTGGAAAGGTACCAGAAGTCATAGTTTCCTACAAAGAGCTGGATCTTGCCAAAGTCAATGTCTGCAATATGGGTACAGACAGTGTTAAGGAAGTGACGGTCATGGCTCACAACGATGACTGTGTTGTCAAAGTTTGCCAGAAAGTCCTCCAGCCAGTGTATGGACTCAAGGTCCAAGTGGTTGGTAGGTTCATCCAACAAGAGAATGTCTGGGTTACCAAACAGTGCCTGGGCTAGCAGGACTCGCACCTTGATGTTGTCTTCGACATCACGCATCTTCTTCTGTTGCAGTTCGGTGGGAATGCCAAGGCCATCGAGCATCTGGGCAGCCTGGGCTTCAGATTCCCAACCGCCCATGTCGGCAAAGTCCCCTTCTAGTTCGGCTGCACGAAGGCCGTCAGCCTCGGTAAAGTCTTCCTTTGCATAGATGATGTCACGTTCTTGCATGATGGAGTATAGCTGTTCATACCCCATGATGACGGTCTCAAGCACACTGTAGTCATTAAAGGCGAAGTGGTCCTGCCTGAGGACAGCCATGCGCTCCCCTGATGTGATGATTACATCTCCTGTATCGGATTCGATCTCACCAGAAAGTATCTTCAGGAATGTCGACTTGCCAGCACCATTTGCTCCAATGATGCCGTAACAGTTTCCTGCGTTGAATTTTATGTTGACTTCTTTGAACAGAACCTGAGTTCCATATGAAAGTCCTATGTTTGAAGCGGTAATCATCTCAATGTATCCTTATGGGTAGTATAGCGAAAAAAAAGAGCAACCATCAAGGCTGCCCCTTCTTACATTTTAGTTCCTAGGGGAATCGAACCCCTATTTAGAGACTGAGAATCTCCTGTCCTAACCATTAGACGAAGGAACCGTTTTCTGGGATGGAGGGGCTCGAACCCCCAAAGGCAGAACCAGAATCTGCAGTGTTACCATTACACTACATCCCAATGTCAAATCCTGTGGTAGGATACGGAAATGGACATCTTTTGTCAAGTGGGGTTTAGAAAATCCCCACTATTCTGCATCATATTCCAACAGCACATCGACAGGATACTTGTGTAAGACTTCATCATAATTGAGAAAGGGTAATCCGATGACACCAAGAACCCCTTCAATCTTTGCACCATGTTCCTCAAAGATTGAGGCGGCGGCCTGCAAAGTGCCTCCGGTGGCGATAAGATCATCAACAAGCAGGACATGGGAATCCACTTGTACGTCCACTTCCTGGACACAGACCACATCACAGCCATACTCGAGCTCAAAGCTCTTCTTGTAGGCTTTACCAGGAAGTTTTCCCAGTTTTCTCACCAGCACCAGGGGGACACCAAGCCTTACAGCAAGAGGGGCTGCAAAAACGAAGCCTCGGGCTTCGATGCCTGCGATGCAGTCGATATTCTTGCCTTTGCAGAGAGCCTCCAGCCTATCGATACAATACGTAAAGGCTGTAGGGACGGCAAGAATGCCGGTAATGTCATAATAGAGAACACCCGGTTTTGGGAAATCGGGTACCTTGCGAATTACGTTGTCCAAATCATACTGTGTGTCCATAAGCCTCTCGTTAGGGGTAAGTTTTTTTGAATGCACTTACGCGGGCACTCGCTGATTCACTGTAATCAGAGCGTACTCCATCTTGTATATAGTTATAGGCAAGGGCAGCGATCATAGCCCCATTATCAGTGCAAAGTTTCAGGGAAGGGAATGCAACCTCATAGCCACCTTTTTCCATGGCGGTAAGCTCACTGCGAAGCAGGGAGTTTGCGGCAACACCTCCACCGGCGCTTATACGCTTGAGACCTGTATCCTCCAGAGCAAGACGAACACGACGCATCAACATCCCCACAGCCACCCTCTGAAAGGATGCAGCAATGTTCTGGGGGCTCTTTTCACTCTCCCCGTCCCAAAATTGGTCACGTTGGTTTATCACAGCACTCTTGAGCCCACTATAGGAGATATCATATGGATGATCACCCTTGCTCAAGGCGGAACCAGGAAAGCGGAAGGCCAGAGGATTTCCACTCTTTGCAAGGCGGTCTATGGCCACCCCCCCGGGATACCCGAGGTCATAGTGCTTGGCTACCTTGTCAAAAGCCTCTCCGATGGCATCGTCAATGGTAGTGCCCAAGACCTCTATCGCATCATAGCCATTGACCCTACAGATAACCGTATGTCCCCCTGATACCAATATCCCCAGATAAGGATAGGCCAAGGGCTTCTCTACCTGGGAAGCATACAGGTGAGCTCGTATATGGTCTATGGTTACGAAAGGGACATCCAAGGTAGCGGCAAAGCCTTTGGCAAAGTTCAGCCCGACAAGCAGTGAGCCCAAAAGACCGGGCCTGCTGGTTACGGCAACAGCATCAATGTCAGAGATGCTGAGTCCACTCTTCTCTATCGCAGACTGTACCACCTGTGCAATCCACTCAGTATGCAGTCTTGAGGCAAGTTCAGGGACAACCCCTTCATAGGGTTTGTGCAGTTCTATCTGTGTGGCAATTACATTGCTCAGAATCTCTCTGCCATCGCGAACAATAGCAGCAGAGCATTCATCACAAGAGGTCTCGATGCCTAGAACGTTCATATGTCGTCATCCTCGTCGTCAAAATCATCGTCAAAATCATCGTCATCAAATTCAAAGGGCTCAAAATCAAAGTCAAACTCATCTTCAGAGACCATTTCTGCTATATCACTAAGCTCCATGCCATACTCAAGGGCATCAGGAAACATATCAAGAAGGAATTGGGCAACATCAGGTTGCCAACTCGCTCCCACCCGTGTGGGGACCTTGCTTCTATGTGTGTTCAGCAGCACCACAACTTCCTGTGTCACTGCATGGCTAAATAGTCCTTTAGTTTTCAAAATATCCCCTCTTCTGATCATAGCGTACTGACAATGGAAGGCAAGGTCAACTGATATGGATTCCCACCCCAAAACCATGCAGGATCATGATGCCAACACAGTAGTGTCATGTTTTCAAAAAATCGGGGGTTGCATACTCTCCTATTTCAATAGAATTCCTCTAAGGCACTTCAGTCAAGGGTGGTATGACAGATGCAGTTTCTCCCTGCATCCTTTGCCTTGTACAGCTCTCTGTCAGCACATCGGTACATCTCGTCAAAACTTGCTGTCCTGGAGAAACTCAGGCCGACACTAATTGTACAGGAAACAGGATCCCCTTCGATAGTAAGCACTGTCTCTTCCACTTGATGGCGAAGGGTATCTGCCCATGCAATGGTCTCCTCTTTGCTTGAAGAAACATGAAAGATGGCAAACTCCTCACCTCCCATCCTGCCCATGAAGTCAGTGCCAACCAGATTCTTGGTAGCACAAGCAACGACAGCCTGCAACATCTGATCCCCTACCATGTGGCCATACTTGTCGTTGATCACCTTGAAATGGTCAATATCGAAGAAAACAAAAGAAGTTTCCTGCATGCTCTTAAGCAAGCGTTTCTCCACCTTCTCAATAAAGGTCTGTCGGTTGTAGATGCCGGTAAGCCCATCATGTTCGGCTCGAATCTGCAACAGGTCGTTTTTCCGTTTCTGTTCTGTGTTGTCCTTTAGCAGTGATATGGTCCCAAGTATGGCACCATTTTTTGTCTTGATGGCATAGACACTGCAGTCATAGTACGTCTCAAAACGGTAGAAGGAGAACGCCCCTTCCCTTCCAGAGATCAAGAGTTCTTGCCACTGGGGAACTTCAGCGGCAATTCTGGTACCCAGATCACTGAGGGTCGGGCCAATCATGAAAAGGGCTGCTTTGTTGGCTTCAAGAAGCTTGCCTTGGGCTGAGGCGATGACTATTCCATCACCTAGGGAGTGGAATACCTGTTCGCGTGCCAAAGGGGCTATTTTAAACAGGTCGTATCGGTAAATGCCCAAGAGCATAAGCAGGGCTGAGAGGGCAAAGATTCCAGAGATGGGAACTAAGTAGGCAAACGATTCACCCATCACTATCTTCAGAAACGAATAGGAGGTCGGAACCAGCATGCCTGCAAAAATTGTCAGGCTCTGCTTTCGGGAAACAGTTGTTGTTTTCAGGGCATAAATGCCCAGTAGGCACAAGGCGATGGTTGTGAACAGTATACTGAAGGAGATCAAGAACTGAGCTAACAGGGTTGGGACTATGACCAGTGACTCTGAAAGCGGTGTCCTCAGAACAGTGATGCTCTCCCGTATGAGATGGTGGTATCCATCGGTCCAGACCAGCAGGATACCTATACTTTGGAAGGCAAAGCTGGTATAGGTTATAAGCTTTTTTTGTAACTACTCAGGTCACCCAGCTGGCTGACTGATAAAATCAAGGGAGAATGTACCTGTGAAAATCTGGAATAGTGCCTCTATTGGCCCCATCCCGTTTTTACGGCAGGTATCGATGATGGAGAATATGGTAGCGAAACGCTCCCCTCCATCACTAGCCCTGAATGTACCGGCTATCTGCATTTTTTTCTTCGAAAGGCGGTAGGACTTTTCCGCAAGGTTGTTAGTGTAGGGCACTTTGAAGTCAGTGAAGAATCTCATCACATCATCCTTGAGTTTCTGCAACCTGTCCACCAGGCTCCGGGGTTTACCCTTTTTTGGTCTTCCTCTGGTTTTTTTCACAACTTTGGGGATTGGGTTCCTTTTGATTCCCCTCTCTACTATTTTGTCATATAGGTCGCTGAATTCCTTGAGCATGTCATCGGGAGCCTTGGCGACACCCTTGGATAGAAGTTCACTCTTCTTCACATACATTGCCATCAGCAGCTTTTGAAATTGCTTTGGCCATCGCTGCTTGTAGTTTTCAGCGATGCCCTGCAGCTCACGATCTATATGGGCACAGCATAGTGCGTGGGTAGCACCAGCATATTTCTCATTGTAATAGGGAGCCCAACTGTCATGGACTGCCACTCCCTTGAAATGAGGAAGTACACCGCAGTCGTCAATACCGGGCCAACCCCTTTTGGGGCTGCTTACGAGGAGTGTCAGGTCCTTGGTGGATGCGGTATGCATCCAGTGGTTCTTGCCACAAACACGAATTCCAGTTTCGTCAAATCCAATGGTATGGGAGCCAAGAAGTAGATTTCTGAGCTCAGGAAGCAATTCCTTGCATTTGTCCGAGCAGGAAAGGATCATGTTGTTCACCGTCGCGTCACTCATGTTGAGTCCGGTAAGAGCATTCAATGTCTCGACAATCCTGGACAAGCTCATCATGCCGAAGGAGCTCAGGGTGACCGCCAGAGAGCCGAGAGTGGGACCATACTGGAAGTGCGAATTGACGCCAGCGGGATACTCTCCCTTTGTGGTTGCTCCTCCCTGCTTGGGACAGCTGTATTGCACCTGGTCGAATTGGGTCTGGAAGGTCTGTATGGCCACATCGACGACATTGCGCGAACCGACAACGGTGCCCTGGCATGTGCCGAAAAGGTGACAGCCTACACAAGCTTTGGGGATACAGCGGGTGACTGCATCCGGAACTTCCTTGAGTTCCATCGTCCTGCCAGGATGGCCTTTCTGCCCTCCGTTGGTCTTTTTGACTGTTCCTTTGCGATCTCTGCTGTTTAAGGTGGAAGGCTTCGGATTGGGCTTCTTGTAGAAATCTGTTGAAGGCGGCTTGCTGCTGTTGGTACTGTCCTTGTTCAGCTTTTCCCTAAGGTCTGCAATCTCAGAATCCTTTTCTTTGATGGTTGCCTTCAGTTCATTGATGGTTGTCTTGAGCCCATTGATAGCTTCGGTAAATTCCTTGGACTGGCATTTGTTGGCCGTTTCCAAATCTTTGATCTTTTTGCAGAAGACAGATACTTTGGATACGAGTTGGGAATTGGTCGCAACTAACTTGTCAATCTTGTGATTGAGTTGCTCAAAATCCTTCCTGTTATTCCCTTTCTCTCGCATCTAATTCCTCTCTTACTATAGAATTAGTGTATCATAAATGGGGTAGGATTGCAACAAGAAAACAATATATAGTAAGGATTTATAGCGGATTTAAGAGGTTAAATCATGAGGTTTTTGTGAGAAAGGACTGGTGAAAAAGTGGTCTGGAATCTTGGGGAAAAGGAAGAAAAGGACTCAAGTGAGAGAACGATGCTCACACACCTGAGTAGTTACCTTTTTTTTTGCAATACAGGTCCCTGTATAGACGATTGCAAACAGAAGTGATGCTACAGGGGTGTAAAATACGCCTATTTGGGTAAAGTTTCTCCAGATGAGCTTTGTATGCATGTCAGAAGAAAGTAAATCTGAGAATGAACCTATCGACCATATGAGCATGAACAGCGAAGCTACAAACAGCTGTTTAGCCCCATTGTTCTCACGGATATTCCAAATTGAAAGGGTTACAATGAGCATCATGACAATCGAAAAAAGATTGACAAAGAGAATAGGAAACGAAATCATGCTTGACTCCTCAAGTGCTCAGCTATGATAGCATAGGATGTACTTCCAAGAAACTGTATTCAGATTCTTTTCGTATTTCTGAAGACCAAAACAAAATCCGTCTTGTTTGAAGAGTACCTTTTTATTGGAATACCTTGCCCTTTCTGAGCTTTTGAGATACTCTTTCTAGGATTTTGAGTGCCAAAATAGCTCAGGGGTAGAGCAGCTCACTCGTAATGAGCAGGTCAAGGGTTCGAATCCCTTTTTTGGCTAAAGAAGTGGTTTGTTGTGTATCTCAGAAGCAAAGAAACGGATTTTCCGTACCGCGATGATACAAGTTGCTAAGGAACTCTCGAAAAGAACCAAGTCGATGATATCATATTCTTGTATCAAACCTTACTCAGCTACCAAAGAATCATATTCTCTAAATTTTGAGTCACCGAGAATTTGAATTTCCCTATTTTCTCCCAACCTGATACATATTGGATGCTTGGTCTGATTAACTCTTTTATCAGTCATCAAAATAGTTCTATTATGTGGAAGCTGATTGAGAATATGTATTTTTTCGGGATAAGGATCTATTTGTAATAGTGAGAAAATCTTCTGATTTTGGGGATTTAAAGCAACATTAAAATAATCATCAACTGAGCAACCTCCAATTATTACCTTATCCTTATGCTGGATAATCCAGTTGATAATTTCTGTAAAAAGATTGTTATCCAGCAATTCACCATCTACATTACCCATCAAAAGGAATAATTGGTACATTGATGCATAGTTAATTAAGATCTCTTCAGCTGATAACAGATACTCAATTTTACCTTTTGAAATGAGTACAGCTAGAGTCTGTACATCAAGACAAATTTTCATGTCCTTGATATATGTCAATTCTGGGAATCTATTCATAAATATCATAGCTCTACTAACATCAGCTTCAAATTTCTCAATATTTATCATACTGTAATCAACCTCGATCTTTTGGTTTTTGAGTTGATGTCTATAAACCTGAAATATTAACGAGCTTTCTATTGCACGAATATCTTCTTCTGCCTGGTATTCAACTATTTGACGTTCAACATCATCGAATCGTAAAGATAAAATCAGATACTCAATGATTGCAACTTTCTCCCTGTCAATATTCATTTTCCATGCAAAAGTTTCTTTGATTTTCATTGCTAGAACGTATGTATCGTTCAAACAGAAGATTCTTTGTGACAAATCCATTTCAAGAATGCTTAAAATATCTTCTGGGATAGTTGAATTCAATCCTTTAATAATTCGATAGGCATCATCTGGATTACTTGTATCATCAAGCATTGTATAAAAAAAACTGACATAAAATGAGGAGGGATTCGGTTCAATTAACTGGAAATGATTAACTTGAATTTCAACAAGGGTTGCAATCAATGCGTCAACATCATGATGCCGCCGATAGAAAGCTAGCAGCTCGTTCCAAATAAAAATTTCATCATAGTTCCTTGTAAGTGTAATGAAAGCCTCTTCTGCAAGCGTAAAATCTTCGATCTCTAAGAGTAATGCGGAAAATAAATCTTGTTCGACTGGAGTTAAAATTGATTGACAAAGGTCTATTCTATTTTTGAATTCTACATATCTTTTTGCATTGAATAAGGCAAATAGATACTCTCGTTGCTTACCAGTATCTGTTTTATAAATTCCATCAATCCTATCACCCATCAAGCATAAGTATGAATCGTAGTCACCTTTTGAATAGGTCTTCTCTTCGATAAACCTTTTTCTTGTGTCCTCATCGAACATTTTTATTCTAGAAGAGATTCCAATGCCTAATATAAACTCAAATTTTGCTAAAGCTAACAATCTGTTTAACTGATCCTTTGGTTCATAAATATAATCCTTAAGTTTATCGAACCAATTGACATACTCCATGGGCAGATTCAAGAAATCAAGAACCTCTAGGTAATATACAGCTATTCTCCGATAGCATCTATTGATACTCTCTACACTTGAGGCCATTGCATCTTCGAAATATTTTCGCGCGATTGTTAATTCCTTATTTGTTGGGTAATGATTTTTTTCAATGAAATATTTCTCTTTTTGCAGATGACAATAACCGAAGTCCTCCAGAAGTTCTACATCTGGGGATAATCTGTTCGCTAAATCTAGGAATTTTTCTGCATCAACTAGTGTAACCTCTTCAGTAAGCCCCATTTCCCCAATAATCTGATATACCCTTGATTTTTCATCGTCCAACATATCAGTTTTAATATTTCCTAGTTCATCAATATACTCGCTTATTGCGTCCCAATAGTCTCCCAACAATCCAAGCTTGAATTTTGCACACCAATAATACAAATTAGGAGAAATGGCTTCAGGTCTCTCCAATTTACACTCTTTCAACACTTCCAATGCTTTCTCATACCTTCTTGAATTTAGGTAATGAAGTCCAAGACTAAGCATTAGCCGATATCTATTACTAGTGGATGTACTATTTTCAATACACCTTTCGAATCTTGCTATTGCTTCCAAATCATTATTAATGAAAGCCTCACTAAGATTTGCATTTAATAGGTACCCTGAGTATTTTTGTGGAAGCTGTCGCCCATTCGTTCTAATTTCCAACTCGTGTAGTTTGCTAATACCTTTCTCAACAGTGGGAGTTCCTATGAACAATTCACACGCTTCTTCAAATTCTTTTTCTAACTCAGGTTCGACTAGTGGCCCTATTTCTGAATAAATTTCAGAAACGAATCGTTTGATAGTCTCTCTTCGTGTGTATTCAGTGGTTTCAGGTTCAGATTTGAAAAATTGAAATGTAAAGAATGGTAGTGATTCCTCTAACCTTTCTTTTTCATTCTGATCATGATACTCCACCAATGCATAATGTTTGGCGGTCAATAATCCTAGACTTTCTACAAGGGTTTTTACATAGTAGTTGTCCTTAAATGAAAAACCCAGAAATAGCAATCTGACTGATTTGGACATATGTGAGAATAGCTGTTTAAAATGTTCCTCTCGATATAGACTCTCATAACTATCTTTTGAAAGGACAATTGTTTCAGGTTTGTTATACATACCATGGAGAGCCAAACACCATGATGAATCCAATAGCTCATTTGCAGAATGTTTGTCAAGAAAGCCTGATGGAGAAAACACTGGGAGATCCATGAATCGCGCGCATAAGTTATCATAATTTGTCGTGATAATTCTTTCCGATTGGAAACTAGCAAGATGTGAATAGATACAATCACTATCAGACGAAATTTTTCTTAGTTGATCACGAAAAACTGATGCTACAATATCATTGAGATCTCTTTCTGACATACTTCTTCTAGACATAATCATGTCAAGAAATGCATCATATTGATAGGTATCCAATAGAGATTTTAGCTCCTCATCAAGCTCAATAGAACAATATTGAGCAATTCCATGGAGCAGTTGAATCCATGATGGAAGATTAACATCCATTGAAATCCCAGCACCCAGAAAAATCACCAAATTTGATTTAGCTGCATTCTTCAATTTGAAAATTAAATCAGCATTAAAAACTGGGTTTTGGCTAGAATAAACATTGGAACAATTCTGGTTCATTTCATAATCCTCTAATAATTGAGCAAGTCCACGAACAACCCCTACGCATATTTCGCATCAAGTTAAACTATTATGTATGTTTTTCCTCAAGCCAAATAACAAACTCTTCTATTAAAGGGGGGGGTACTTTTCTCCTTTATACATATCCTAAATTCATCTTGGAATTTTTTATATTTAAGATAGTCTGAATTACTCCAAACTGTATTTTTAGGAATATTCAGCCCATTATATTTTTTTTCCACACCTGAAAAAAACAATCTGTCAATTGGCACATGATACCAAGGTAAATTTTTCTCATATGTTTCCGGTTTAAGAATAATACAATATTTAATTGCCATATTAATCCACTTCTGAGCTTGGCCGAAATTAAGAACAGCACCGTGAGCGAGGCTCATCTCTATTAGACTATCCATAACACCATGATGCCATTTATCAAAATATTCTTGTTTTTCAAATTGAGTCGTTTGCAAAAAGCGTAAAGCTTTTTCCATCAAATCTACCCTAATAGCTTGAAGTTCATTACGTCTTGATAGTTTAGAGAACCCTTTTTGAGTACGCTTAAAATCCCCATATGCTAATTTTACGGCATTAGATATAACCCTATCATGGGTATCACAGGGGCCTCCAAAACATAACGTTTCTAAATAATTCATTCGCTCCTCAAGTGAAACCATGCATGCCCCTCCGAGTGTAATTCAAATATACAAATGCTTATTTTTGAACTAAAACCAAACTCTAGCTACTATCTACTAATATTTAGGCCTCGAACCCGTACTGCTCTACCGAAAGGGTTCTACAATTCTCTTCCACTGTTCTTTGCACTTCTTTTGTAACACTCCCCTGAGGTAATACAGCCTGGACTTCCAGCTTGATCTTGATATCAGAACCTCTCAAAGACTGAAGATTCTGAAGTATCTCCTCAACGATCTTGGAAACATCACGAGCTACACGCGTCTGGTCAATTGGTGTTGATAAATAGAAAGATGTTGGAGTTCTCTCAACAGGTGTACGGGTATTTCCACCTCGAGAGCTTCCAAAAGGTGCAGGTTGTCCAAACGGATTTGGATTTAACGGATCTTGACCTCCAAAAAGGCCACCAAGCTCTTCACTCTTTGGCACTTCAGGTTCATCCATAGGGTTGCTTGCTTCCAGTTGTTTTAAAGCAACAGAAGCCTTGACCAACAAATCCTCTCGATTGAGGGCCATACAAACCGAGTTGATTTTCAAATCCATAAAATGACCATCTTCAGCGATTCCCGCTGCAAGACCGAAATATTCCTTGGATGCAACCCCATTGCAAATAGCTTGTTCAAGAACTGCATAGCTCTTTAATCGAGGAAGATAACTATAACTACAAAAATAGGACCAGAGCTCCTTGATGGAAATAAAGTCTTTACCCTTCCATAGTAATTTATTCAGTTCAATTAACAGCGAAGCAGGCGCATAGGTTTGGATCAGACTATCATCCTGACGCATCTGGATCTCTGCACTTGCAATGAAGCTATCACTTACAGATACCTGATGAGGAACCAATACCGGTGAAGTCAAATTCTCCAATTCGGTAGTTGGAACAATCAGCCAACTATAGGCATGTTGTAATCGAGAGGTCATCGTCTCTGCAGAGCGTTTCAAGCCTTGCTCGACATCCTTGGCGTCGTTTGTCCCTAGATCCAATGCAGCGATGTCATTCTTGATTGAATGCCATGCAAGATACCTTTTCGTTTCTTCTATCAGGGAAATCATCCCTTCAGCATCGGGTGCCACAAACAACAGCATATTCTTGTACATCCTTGGACCAGTGCCCCTGGTGTCAAGAAAATTCCGCATTATTGAAATCGCTGCCCCTCCATTAGAATCCTCAGGCCGATATACAGCCTCAGGAGAAAGGACAACGAGCCTCACTTCCTGCTCATCAGGAATATCCAGGGAACTGTTGGGACAAAAATGAACCTTGTTCAGAATTGCACCTTTCCTGGTTTGTTTCAGCTGATACTCAATCTCCTGGTATGCCTTTGAAATTTTCAGCTGATTTGCCCGGTCTTCCATCAACTTGCGCAAGGTGGGTCGAGTATCATACCAGTACTTGTCATTTGTCTCATTATCGTAAAGATAAGAGAGCTTATTTAACAATGTCTTCAGTGCATCCTTGAAGTCGAACACATTTTCGCCTGGTTGTACACACCCAAGATATACATGGGACTTTTCAACACCCCGGTTTCTTACGCCACTTGAAGGAGCACTCCCTAAAAACAAGGTCCTGGCAACTCTTCTGGCAGCGAGGATTTTCCCAAAACGCATATTCTCACTATCAATTTTAAACGGAGAGGAATCTTTTCCATCCACTTCAGAATCAACAATTGAATTCCATGTCTGAGGAAGGTATCTAAGTAACTCTTCCTTGATGATCGGATTACCAATCGAGACAGAACCGGAAAGGATCATAAGACTCTGATCATTATTTTCCCACAAGTCGTTGATCACAGCTGCCATTAATCGCAATACACCTCGGGTTCTTTGGAATTTCTCCAAAGTAGACCAATCCTCATAGAGACGTTCAAAAACTTCTGGATGGATCGGATAACAAGATTTCAGCTGTTTCAAGTAGTCTTTCTCTCTGGCTTCAATCGGAAATTTGTCAGGATTATCCTGATATAGTTTGCTGAAAGCCTCACAAGCAGCATCCCTAGACTCTAGGTCGTTACAATTCAGAAAAAGTCGCCTTCTCACAACTTCAAAACTCTCATTGGACGCTACAGGCTTCCAGATTGATTCCATTCTTCCAAATGTATGTTCAATTGTCTCCAGTGCCAGCTGTCCAGCCTCGCCTCCCACTTCCATTTCCGACTCAGGGATTGAAGCTACCAACACAGTATCCCGACTTGCTTTTGCAGCCTCGGTCAATTCCTGGATGAAGGAAATCATGTTCTCGAAAGTACCGGCTGGCAATCCTTGCTTGCCGTACAGTTTCCTTACATAGGCAACCAACTCATCGATTAGAATTAGACAAGGGCCACAGGAGTCAAACAGCTCCTTCAATGCATCGGAACCAGGAGCAACCCCTTTTTTATCGGATTCCCTGATAATTTCATATAGACTCGGATCATGCGCTTCTAGAGCCAATTGGTAGGCCATCTCTCCCCAGAGGGTATTTACCTGAATTCCAGGCATTGCTGCGGGCCTACGGAACGATGCAGGGTTATAGGCAGTACCAACCAAGACTGCAATTTTTACATTGGGTATTACAGAAACACCTGCTTCCTGGACAATGGATTTGACATTATCAAGAGAAGCAACCAAAGAAGAAGATTTACTGTTCAAAAGATGGTAGAGAGCCAACATGCTATGGGTTTTTCCACCTCCGAAGGCAGTTTTCAGCTGTATTATTGGCTCTCCCCCTTTTCGAGTTACTCGTTTTAGGGCCTCCAACAACAAACCTTTCATACCTGCAGTCACGTAGGTCCTGTTGAAGAATTCGACAGGATCACGATACTCAGAGGATGCTGAGCCATCGGCAACCTGGGAAAGGTTGGCAGCAAACTCGGCATTCCGATATCTTCCCTCAGCAACATCCGGATGAGGTTGCATGACATGTCTCCAGCTTTTCAGACCAGAAACAGGCCCTGTTGACAAGACGTTTATAGAGGTCTTAGCCGAAGGGACTTTCTTGACTACCAATAGTTTCTTTGCCGGAGTGGCAGTGGACCCATCAGAGGAGCCATACCGTACTTTGCGGACAATTTTCTGCAATTCGATTTCGGCTTCATTGCTTACCTGTCCACAAACCAGAGCCATGGTATCAAGGGCCCGGGCTGCATCCTGGTCTAAAGGCTCATCAATACTCTGATGTGCCCATTGGTTGCGAGTAGTTATTAGTTCATTGACCCAGCTACGACAAGCCTTGGGAAGTTGAACGCGGAAGACCTCCCCCCAGTTAAGATCAATGGTTTTCAATGCCAATGCAACATCAAACTTCTGAAGAAGCTCTTCGTCACTTCCTGTCTGAGGGAAAAATGCTTGCTGATCTGCATAGAGTTTAGAATATACCCCTGAAGACCACCAATTAGCCCCATAGGTATTTTTCATTTCCCCTACCACATATGGGACCAACGTTTTAATTAGGATTTGAAAACCTGCTGTCATGTTTTCCGAATTATTAGGCATATATCATTCCTCCTCAAAATCGAGTTCAGCTTGTACAGTATTTGTATGGAGTCTCCTCATTGAAGAGACAGAAAGTGTGTCATCCCAAGATGCAATCAGGTTGTTATAGGCATAGGCTTCAGAAGCCCACCCATTCTTGTCAGCAATAGAGAATAGTTGATAGCACAACGATTTCACCTTCCCTACTTTCACAGGTTCTACCTGCGAGAGAACTGATGCTGCTCCATCAAAGCCAGTGACTTCAAATGCACGAACGGCCTGTTGAGTTATCAACCATAGGTTATCAGATGAAGTAGAAAAAGGCTGCAAGTCTTCTCGGACCATCAAACTGACTATGCCCTTGGAAGAACATAGAACTCCAAGTTTCTTCATCTCTTCGACTGAAGTATTCTTTGCCCTCGCCAATGTATCAGCATCACCAAAGAGAATCGTATTGAAGGCTTTCTGCTCATAGAGAGAAAGACAGAAACCAGTAATTGACTCCATGGTTCCAAGTTGTTCATTCAGATGCTTATCTAATTCCTGGTTGATGATTTGTAGGGCAGACCGAACTGTCATTGGGGTACCGTCAGCTTCGATGACTTGTTTGTATCGGGAAAACACCCCCATACCAGGTCCTATAGAGGACTGGGCAAGGTCAACAGGCGCAATATTGGCTTCCTGCAGCCTTTTCAAAGCAGGCCCAAGTTCCCTGCGAAGCTGATTGACAAAATCGTGTCTAGAAGTAATGGAAAGGTCCCCTACGTTCTTTCGACAAACCAACACTATTGAGGATGCCAAGGCATTCGCCCCCGAGGCAATAGATCGATTACTCATTTCTGTCCTCATTGGCCAGGTCCCCGTTATAGAGAACCCTGCCTTAATGATTGCAGAAAGCATTGTTTCCCAACCAGAGGATGCAGTAACTGATGAATCCTCTTTTGTCTCACTCTCGCTTTGCTTGAAAGCGTAATAGATGGTAACAGGAATATCTTCCCTTGCATATTTATAGATCTGCCTGCAAGTCTGGAGCATACCATCTTCGAAGAATTCTTTTGCCTTTGCCTTGCTTCCATCAAATCGATAAGGCGTGGCAACCAATTCAGCAGTCTTCGGTACCAGCAAGGTACTGAAAAGCTGGGGATAAGTTTTTCGCAGGGACTGTCGCATCCAAACATAAAAAAAATCGGAAAGATCTGCATATCCAATATTATCATAATAGGGCGGATCGGTAGAAACCATGATATTTCTCAAGGAATTATCTTGGGTAGCATCCCACTGGACGGCTTCTCCAATACAAGTATTTGCATGGAATTGCTCTATACATCGGATAACCCACCCAAGCATATTATCAAAACTACCGGATGAGTTACTAAAAGGATTCGCTTCGACATAATCCCACACCATTGGGATTGCCTGACGACCAAACACATTGCGAATCTTTTCCCCACTGTTATTCCATGAGCAAATCGAAGAATGATAATCAGTCATTTTGTCTATTAATAATGTTAGATACACGCCGATAGCCTCGCCGTATGCCTTTGCTCCAATTCCGCCTTCACTCAAACCAATTCCATCATCAGACATACCGAAAAATTTAGCATCTTGATATGCATTTTTTTGGGCATCAGAAATTAAGCTGGAAAACAAAGTAAGCGCTGTAAGTTGACGATTTGTAAAGAGTTTAGAAATCCGGTCAAGCCCATAAAGGCCTACATTAACTTTTGCTTTTCCTAATAATATTCCATCAGGTATGTCTGTCGGAATTTCAACTTGAGAAACGATAGAGTGTTCTTTTTTGGGTGGTAAATATTTCCTTCCTGAATTACTTTCACATACAATAGCTATGAGCCTTTGAGATATTTTCTCTTTCTTTCCTTGTTCCCTGATATAAGGAAAACTCATTGGAGAACCACAAGAAGGACAAATAGCTCCTCCCTTTTTTGAAACGGTTCCCTCAGGTTCATTAGCTTCTCCTGGCTCTATATGGTATGTAATTTGGGGAGTAAGTCCTTCACGATTTATTTGCAAACCAATATGGCATTCTTTTCCTTTCTTTTTTGATAGTGTATAAGAATGAACCAATGGCATTTCACATCCACAGGCAGGGTTTGGACACTTTACTGTCCTTGCCCATATCCACGCAATTACAGTTGCCTCCGACCCATCTTCAAGCTTGGCCTTTGGGTACAGATGTCCTATTCGCTTGAAAGCTTCTTCTTTCATCCAGTTTCCGTAATACCGAACATCCTCTGAAAGGCCCTGACAAGCTTGCCACATCTTGTCCTTTGCCGACTCCGGATTGACAGCAGGAAGACCCTGGAATTTCGGAGGAATCTCAATCATGGCCTTATTAATCATGACAGCAACAGGATTCAGGTCACTGGCATAGGTTTTTAAACCCAACCTCTGCGCCTCAAGAGGTAATGCACCACCCCCTGCAAATGGATCAAAAAAAGCTGGTGGATTATTGTCTGTTGACTTCATGATCTCAGCTTTGGCATGTTTGAGAACTGTCTCATTATTGGAATTTTCCCAAATAACCAGTTCCTTCAAAATACCAAACAACCTTTTTCGTTCCTTGTCCTGCTCTTCCTCAGTGGGAAACTCTTCCGGATGAGATGAAGGGTCATCAACCAACGAAGAAAAGATAACAGCCCTAGCCGTTGCCAATGGACGTCGTGCCCACCACAGATGCAATGTGGACGGATGCCCATGCCTTATTGATTTCTCACGAGATGATGCCGCATTTATTTCCTCAAGTGGCAAAGCCACTTCAATCAGTTTCTTCTTATTTGCCATAATTACACCTTATTCCGTTCATCATACATAATATTTGATTGTTTCAGAAGCCTGTTTGTGTCCATGTTCCATCCCGTTGTGGCCCATTCCGGTTCCTTGGTAAACATCTTGGTACAGTAGATAGTAGTGGTATTCTCTTTATCCACTGTTACCAGAGCTAGAACATACTGATCAGGGATATTCAAGGCTGTCATGATTTCATTTCTGCTTATCGTGACAGTGCCTTCATGTTCCAGGCTTCTCCCCTTCACTTCAATACACCTGAGCGTATGATTGCCCTTCTGCAATTCCTTTGGCACCTTTGACTCAATATCATACCCCAGATTTTGCTTGCTGACATCAATGGGTTTAAAACCCAATCGACGCTCTATCTCCATAACTGCAGTCATGGCTGCGTGCTCAATTGCTTGCTTATCCACACCATATTTTGGTTCATTTTCCATGATCTCATCAGGTAGCAAAAGTAATTTCCTGGGAATTACCAAAGCTGTGGCAAGTAGAAGAGGGGGAACCGGAGAAAGTTGCTTTTCCTTCTCTAATTCATGTAACCTAACCTTCATTCTTTGAGCCAATTCATCAGCCCTCTGCTGGGCTTGCTGTGCATTCAGGTCACCTATTGAGGTCTTCCCTCTCATTTGTTTTTCCCGAAGCTGGGCAGCCCTTCCATCCCAATATTGGATTTCCGCTGTCAACCGTTTTTCAACTTCAACTTGGATTTTTTCCACCTGAGAAACCCTCATGGTGCGAACATCCTCATACTGTTGGGGAATAATTGAGGTGATCGCATATTTGCGTGCCAGTTGCTCAATATCCTGACTAAGCCAGGGCAACCTTTTCATGAGAGCATCTATCTGTGGTTTCAGCTCTTCCTCTACTGGTTCGTAATCAATATATGGTGCAAATCCGGCATTTACAGGATCGCCATGCTCGGACAATTCAATGAATTGTAATAGTCGTGATACTACCCTGCGCCTTCCCTGAATTTGGACATTGTCTTGAACCGCAGTGTCCAGATAGCATAACACCCTAGGTTCATCGGTCGTATCATTAGGGTCGATAAAGATAGTTCCCAGTGAAAACAATCCCCCGAATTTTTCCTGTATAAAATTGGTTATGGTATCGAGCAAGGGATGCCCAGGACAAATTAAATCAGCAACAGGTTTTCCCTCGACACTGATATTTTCCTTCGAGAAGCAAATCCTTTCATATTTGGTAAGAACCTGTTTGTCCCTGTCAAATTTCTCGGAAACCTGACGAAGCACTGCAGGAACCCTGGTTATCTCAAATCGGTCAGACTCACGGGAATACAGGGTTCCACCCAATACGGAAAAAGCTCCCATAAAAAAGCTCTTGATATAGAAAGGCTGAAGCCGTCTTGCATTCATCCGTTCCATCTCTTCCTTGACCCTCAGGACCGTTGAGACATCCATCACTTCCTTTGACAAAGCCCGTTGGTCTAGCAAGCCAAGAAGATAGTCTTTGTCCAATGCTCGGTCTACAACAGTATTAAGACGAGCTTTTACCTTAGGATCATTCCCATAGCGGATAGCCTCCACCAATAGTTCCCTCAAAGGTTTGTCATCGAACATTACCTTACCCAGGATATCGTATACCTGACCTCCGAGTGCCTGTTTTTCCTGCTCCAATTTCTGGAATAAGCGGTCAAACACCTGTCCTTCCCTGGTATCCTTGGCTATGATGTTCCACAGATAGCAGACTTCTGTCTGCCCTATACGGTGAATTCTCCCGAAACGCTGTTCCAAACGGTTTGGGTTCCAGGGGAGGTCATAGTTAATCATCAGATGGGCACGTTGCAAGTTGATACCCTCCCCCGCTGCATCTGTTGCCACCAGGACCAACGTATCCTTGTCTTGTTTGAATTGGGCTTCTATATGCCTCCGGTTTTCCCTGGGCATACCACCCTTGATAGAAACGACAGCTTCAGGGTTACCAAGCAAGGTCCCGATTCTTGAAACCAAATAGTTCAAGGTGTCCTTGTGCTCGGTGAAAATGATTACTTTCTCCCTTTTGCCGTTTTCATTGAACATGCAACTGGTTTCCTGGAGCAATTTGGATACTTCATCCCATTTATGGTCTGTTTTACTCGACCGTAAGGCAAAGGCTTCTTCCTCGAGACCTCTGAGAATTGCAATCTCTTCCTCCATCTCCTGTAAAGTGGCAGAGGCGGTAGCTTCATCGAGCATCTCTTCCTCGAAGCTCTCATACTCGTTTTCGGGGGCATCCTCCATGTCTTCCAACTGGTCTTCGGTAATTCCGAAGCCATTGGTATCAATGTTGTTCTGTAATTCTTCTGCACGCTTCGTCAGACGATCACGTCTTCTCATGATTGACTGATAGATTGCTTCAGGAGAAGAAGCCAGTCGTCGTTGCAGAATTGTCAAGGCAAAGCCCACGGCTTGCTTCTTGTCATTTTTCAACCGGTCGGCACGGTTGAACTGATCCCTGACATAATTGGTGACAGCCTCATAGAGGTCTTGTTCCAAAGGGGAAAGTGAGTAATTGATCGTAACCGAAATCCGTTCAGGAAACAGCGGGGTGCCATCGAACTTGAGCAGCTCCTCTTTGACCAACCTCCTCATGACATCGGAAACGTCGACTGTGCCCATTTTGTTCTTAGGGTGGAACTGGAACCTATCATCGTCTATCAATCGCATGAATTGTTGAAATTCAGCTTCCTTGCCATTATGAGGGGTAGCCGTAAGAAGCAGGAAATGCCGTGTCCTTCTCCCAAGAAGTTCACCAAGGTGATACCGTTTCGTATACTTGATTTTTTGGCCGGTAACCGAGGCTGAAAGCTTATGGGCTTCATCGACCACAATAAGGTCCCAATCGGCAGCCTCAATCTTTTTTTGGACATATTCATCCCTGGAAAGTTTGTCCAGCCTGGCTATCAATCGGTTGTGCTCAACGAACGCATTCCCTGTCGCTGCACCTTCCAGCATATCATTGGTCAGAATCTCAAAGTGTAGATTGAATTTTTGGTACAGCTCATCCTGCCATTGCTCAGCTAGATTCCCAGGACAAACTATCATGCAACGTTGGACATCTCCCCGGATAATCAGTTCTTTCAACAGCAAACCCGTCATGATGGTTTTACCCGCTCCAGGGTCATCAGCAAGTACGTAACGCAAGGGATGCTTGTTAAGCATCTTTTCATAGACTGCAGTTATCTGATGGGGCAATGGCTCGATAGCTGAGGTATGTACGGCAAGGTAAGGGTCAAACAGATAGGCCAGTCCAATCCGTGTAGCTTCGGATGCAAGAATGAAATCTGATGCGTCAGCAGAGAATGTTAGTTGTTCATTTGCCTCAACCACTGAACAAGACAGAACATCTCCCTCATACATAAGCTGCTGGTCAACTGTACCATCTATCTTTTTATAGGTGATTTCACAGGCAGTCGTTCCAAATGGTTGAGTACTAAGAACCAAAACTCTTCCTTCAGGACTTATCCCTGTAACATAAATACCTGGCAAGAAATCTTGTATATTCATTGAAACTCAAGCACTCCCTTTGTGTTTTTCGCATTGGCGATAAGCAGTTTGTAGAGGATTGGTGGAGGTTAGCAAAACCAAAGCCTAAAATACGTTACTGATACTATACAATACTTTTAGTGACAAATGTCAAAGTATTCTCATCCAAAAACCATAAATGTCGCTGATTATAGATAAGAATCAAATAACATTGCATGATTTATCAGAGTGATGACTCACAAAATACATAGGTTTTTCCCTTCTGTCACAGACTTGGTACAAAAATATATTTCTTGTCTTATGGTACAGACTCTGTTAACCTTGGGTATCAATGCAAACTGACATATATCTATTTCCTTCTAAGCTCACTCTAAAGGTCATTTACTTAAAGAAATTTTGTGTGTTTCATGATACTAAAAGTATCATTAAGTTCTAAAAAGGAGATCAATGATGGTCAATGAGGTACAGGAATTTCCACAAGAAGTAATTGAACAGTTAGGGTACTATGTGTATCGATTAGTTGATCCAAGAAATGGAGAGACTTTCTATGTCGGGAAGGGTCAAGGAAATCGAATATTTGACCATATCAAAGGGAAACTCCCTGAAAAAGAATTTGACAATCTATCTGCGAAGATGCAGATAATCCATGGGATCCATAATGCAGGTCTTGAAGTGATCCATATCATACATCTCCACAAGCTAACCGAAACGGAAGCTGATAAAGTTGAAG
Organism: Sphaerochaeta sp.; assembly: GCA_016342655.1. Classification (GTDB taxonomy): domain Bacteria; phylum Spirochaetota; class Spirochaetia; order Sphaerochaetales; family Sphaerochaetaceae; genus Sphaerochaeta. Next base: position 39,548 of record JAEINL010000013.1, read on the forward strand.
CAGCACTAATTGATGCTTATTACGGATTATCAAATCTCCAAAAAGGAATGGGGAGCAGGGACTTTGGGCCTATGAATTCTCAAGAAATAATTAATCTTTATGCTGCACCGGAGGCTGTGATTATTCATAAAGTAATATTGATAACAATCAATCGGACTGCGTCAGAGCTTGAATACTACAATGCAACAAGGGCTGCTTGGAAACTTACTATAGAAAGAGCTCAAAGTAATGAATATGTTCTTGCTGTAGAACGAGGCTTAATCGTTGATGTATTTAAGCCTACTGAATGGAAAATTGCATTGGTTAACGATTTCCCTGAAATTGGAGAGGATCGGCCTGATAGAATAGGCTTTATCGGAGTAAGAGCAGATGATTCTGTTCTGGCTCAATATGTCAATAAACGAGTACCTGAAAAATATCGTAAAAGAGGAGCTGCTAATCCAGTCAAATATAGCTATTAAATACATCTTGTAACTGAGGTTATTATGGTGCCAAGACCAGAACAATAAATCTGGAGAATGGATAATGAAGATTGTATTTCCCCTTTTAGTATTTATAATAATGAATACCACAGAGGAATAAGCAAGGAGTTAAAGGTGCGAATAAAAGAAGAAATACGCAAAGCCGGATATTTCTGGCTTCCATCAAACCCAGAAAGGAAAATTCCTGGAACACTAAGCATTACAGACGGTGGAAACATTGAGCTTGAAGTAGTCGGGCTGTTCGATGAAAGTATTGAAGGATTAAATAGAGCTTTTGCTGGAAAGAATGAATTAGATAGAATTATTGGAAATATTGAGAAACACGGCCTTGTTACATTAGATGATTGTTTCTATAAAAATCTAGCCTTCCCCACTGGAGGTATTTCCAGGTCAACCATTCATGTTAATAAGGCCTTTATTGGCTATGCTTACGATGAAAAAGAGAATGTCATGTTTAATACATTTGAGTTCTCCGTTGAAGGAATTGATGAGTGGGTTGGTATAAGTGGCATACTTGTCAAACATATGTTAGAAAATCGAACTGCTTCTATTACATATGCCCCTCCAGAAGAGATATCTATGTATCTGAATAATGGGATGACATTACTCATCACATTTTCGTGGACTCTCCCAGGATGTCCAACTCAGAAAGAAGCCAAACTAACACAAAAGATCTATTTTAAACTTAAATCAGAAAGAGAAACTACTTTTACTGACTTTATCTCAACTTCCTATAAAATTACAACATTTATTGGTTTTGCTATCGACAGAACTGTTTGTATAGATAGTATAACAGCAACCTCGGATAAAATTCAGCGAGAAATTAGCAACGGTGAATCAATTACAGTTCCTATTTCAATTTACTATCCAAGCCTACCCTACACAAAAGATGTGCCAAAGATTGATAAGTATAGAATGCTATTTACCTATGGTCAAATAAGAGATAATGCAGAAGGAATAATCAATAACTGGATTGATGCTTATGATACTATTGATCCAGCCTTAAATTTGTATTTTTCTGTTAAGACAGGTGCTCATAAATACATAGATGGGAAATTCTTAGCATTAGCCCAAGGACTTGAAACTTACCACCGGAGAACTTCTACTCAGATGTCAATGGATGAAAAAGCATATCAAAAGCTTTCAGCAATGCTAATAGACCAATGCCCGGAAAAGCACAAACAATGGCTATCAGGGAGACTTCAACACGGAAATGAATTAAGCCTTGTAAAAAGAATTAAAAGCATAATCGAGCCATTTGAAGACATTCTTGGAACGAGTAGAGAACAGAAGAACCTAATAAGATCTATTGTCGACACGAGAAACTATCTTACTCATTATGACAGAACCAATAAGTCAATGGTTGCTATAAGGGGAGAGTTATGGGTACTCTGTCAGAAAATGGAAGCAATTTTCCAACTCCATCTTCTCCAAGTATTGGGATTTTCAGAACCTGAAGTTAAATCCATTTTTGAAAACAGCTCTGAACTTCAGCAAAAGCTAAATCAAAACAGATAGAAACAATTTATGAATAAGTAACTCGACCTCGCCCTTACTCTGACAAAAACTGTACCAAAATGCCGTGAAATGTACCAACACAAGAGGTATGACGAAGTTTTATAGTGTTCCATAATGCTTTACAAAACATATAATTGGGAACATTTTGAAACAAGATAGATGTGACCTAATGCACTCTCATATGCTATACTGCTAGAATTGAAAAGGAAGCGCAAATGAACGATCAGCAACTTCACGATCAGAAACTGATAAAGATGATGGAAGATCATAGGAAGAACGGGACTCCGATAGTGGAGGCGGACAGCAAGGAGAAGCTCGAGGCTTTACTGGAAAAGAAAAGCAAAAATTCGAAGAGCAAAGAGCGATCATCCGGTCTCGGTCCAATAGCACAAGCAATGAGGGATCACCCTGGACTTACATCAGAGGAAGCGATCGAGATGGCAGAAGCGTTCGGCTTCTAAAAAATCTGGGAATTACCTATACTGGGATCTGAAAAGTATCGAGATGAGTCGTTATGTTGGTATTGGCATAGGGAAAATGCACCGATTCTCTATTGGATTGCATCTACACCTATACCAAGACGTTCTACACAGTCCCATAAAAACAATTCTTTTATATACAATATGTACATTTTAAATGTATGATTGGCACTATGAATTAACAAGGAGAGTATTTCTTGAATGCTATCGAATATCTTTAGTATTTGGCATTAATGAATAGTGTGCACAGAAAGTACACAACCTAATGAAAAGGATCTTCGTAACCAGTACTCAAATATCTAATTCAGTGACTGATTACGAAGATCCTTTGTTCTGATTACATTGCAGGTTCCCTTTTTTGGCTAAAGAAGTGGTTTGTTGTGTATCTCAGAAGCAAAGAAACGGATTTTCCGTACCGCGATGATACAAGTTGCTAAGGAACTCTCGAAAATGACCGTGTCGGTGTTATCGTTTTCTTGTATCAAATATATTTGTAACCTTGAAAATATCAGTCTTTATGTACAACTAAACATCGGTTCAGGGATGTAGAAACTTTTGTTTTCCCATCGTCTGTTCGTAAGTTGGCAGCAAATCGATTTCTTTCTTGATAACCAGCTTCTCAGCTTCCAAAGCGACTTTTGTCTGCAGGTTGGCAAAGTATTCGTCACTGGCTCCGAAGTAGTGAGCAAGGCGCAGAGCGGTATCCATCGAGAGTTTTCTCCTGTTGGCGAGAATCTCCTGAATACGGCTTACCGGTACATCAATATCCTTTGCAAGCTTGTATGCACTGAGACCGAGGGGAACCATGAACTCTTCCTTCAGAAATTCCCCCACTGTTAAGGCTGGCATATAGTTGTCCATTGTGCTCTCCTAATGGTAGTCGACTATCTCGACTTCGGTTGCAATACATTCCGTCTCATTCCAGACAAAACATATTCTCCATTGGTCATTGACCCTGATGCTGTGCTGACCTTTTCGCTTTCCCTTCAACTGTTCCAAACGGTTCCCCGGAGGGACATTCAGGTCACTGGTTCTCATAGCAATATCAATCGACCATAGTTTACGCCTAACGATACTCTGTACTTCCTTCGAAAACTTCCTGACAAATATCGATTGGAATATCCTTTCTGTATCCTTGTCGGCGAAACTCTTTATCATGTATGCAATATACCTTAAGTGCGTATATACGTCAACAAGGTATATGATGGGCATTAATATCAATTTTTTTGCTTTGAACATTGTTGAATCTGGACCTTTGGTATCAAAAAAAGGTCTTTTTGCATGCACAGTACGCATTGATACGTGCAACTCTCTTGATGGGCTCATCCCAACAATTTCATTGCGTCCTTTCTCGTACGCCTCCAAACACTAGGCCCGCCCTATCTGCTTGAGGTGCTGAACCTGCACATACTTCGCACCCTGGTCATCCTGCACCACACCAAACACCTCCAAAGGCCATTGGGTGCAGAGAAAAGAGTGATAACGGGTATACATATCAGGAAAGAGCACTGTCTCATACAAGGCTGTCTCATCCTCGAAGGAGACAAAGCTCATGCTTTGGCCTTCCTTGGTCAGCACTTCCTTCTGGGTAACCTGCCATCCGACCAGATGTACCTGACGATCCACATACCTATCCAAGTCACAGGCTCGGATTCTTTTCAGCGGAGAAAGGTATTTCGACCAGAGGACCAACGGATGAAACGAACGAAGAAACCCCAAGGCCTCATATTCGCGATGCAATTCATCCTCAGTCCGTATGGATTTCTTTTGTATCTGTTGTGTTTTTTGGAGTGGGGGTATCTTATGGTTGGAGAACAGATCCCCCTGTCCGTGGATATCAGTCCCACGGTCGGTAACCAACAGTCGTTTCAGCTGTTCGCTTCTGGCTGTGCCAGGAGCAAGCGAATCACAGCAGCCAGAGCTCACCAGAGCTACGAAATCATCCCTTGTGATGGACAGCCTACCAGAGACATCCTCCAGCGACAGGAACCTGCCACCCTGTTCACGTTCCTGAACAAGGGCCTGCATTGCAGACCGTGAAAAGTTGGCAATGGCCATGAACCCGATAACAAGCGTATGGTCCTCTGCATGGTAGGGTATCCTACTTTGCTGTATATCCGGGCCTGAGATGGCAAGCCCCATTCTGCGAGCCTCACTGATATAGGCATGGGGACGATAATACCCCCCCTGATTGGACAGTACAGCAGCCATGAAGGCTGCGCTATGATGAACCCTCAGATAGGCAGATTGAAAGGAAACCATCGCATAGGAAGCGGAATGGGGCTTGCAAAACGAATACCCATCGAAGGAAAGCATCATGGACCAGACTTCCTTGATTTTCTCCTCCTCAATGCCATTGGCCTTACAGCCCTCGAAAAACTGTTGCTCATATCGGGCCAGCTTGGAACCACCGGCCTTTTTTGCAATGACCTTACGCAAGGCATCAGCATCAATCTCATTGAAATTGGCCAGGGCCACCGCCGTCTTGGAGACATCCTCCTGATAACAGAGGATCCCGTAGGTTTCGTTGAGGATGTAGGCAAGACGCGGGTGCAGGGGATCCCAAGGCTTTCCCTTCAGGCGTTCGACATATTCACTGATGTATTTGTTCGCAGCCGGTCTTATGATGGAAGAATGAATGACAATATGGTCAAAGTCCCCCCTACCGGTTTTCTTCTGCAGCTGCCGCATGGCAGGGGATTCAATATAGAACACCCCCATTGAATCGCCACGTGCCAAGGCTGCAATAGTCGCAGAATCTTCTGCAGGTCGCCAGGTCAGCTCATTGATAGAGATCCCTTGCTCCTTAAGGTTTGCCAAGGCATCCCGGATAACAGCCAGGGAACGGTTCCCCAACAAGTCGATCTTTACAAAACCTGCGGCTTCGGTTCCCTCCTTCTCCCACGAGAGCAGAGGATACCCGTCACGGGAAAGACCTACAGGAGCATACTGGCTCACCGGTTTGGGAGTGATGACAAGCCCGCCACAGTGCATGGACAACTCTTTTGGAAGGCCTTTCATCCTTTTGGCAACCGAACTGATGGTATGCCACAGCGGATCGGAGACCTGGGAAAGACCTGTGGAAAACAAAAGGTGCTCGGTCCGGGTAATCTGGGAATCGGGAATACCGTAGCAACGCGCTGTTTCCCGTATCGCCGAACGAAGCCTGAAACAGTTGTGGTTGGCTACCCTTGCACAATGATCACGCCCGAACCGTTTAAATACCTCTTCAAACACCCCAGAGCGCTCATCCCAGGCAAAATCGACATCAATATCAGGAGGATCAAGTCTGGCCATCGACAGGAACCGTTCAAAATAGAGGTTGTAGGCAATGGGATCGACATTGGTAATTTCCAGTGCATAGGATACGATTGAAGCAGCAGCAGAACCGCGTCCGCACGTCCTGCTGCTCATTGCCACGATATCGTGCATTACCAGAAAATACGCGGCGAAACCTTTGCGGCCTATGATATCCAGCTCATATTCAATACGCCCAAGGGTACCATCGGAGAGCTCCCCATACCGTTTTTCCGCACCCCTGAATACCCTCTTTCTGAGTTCCCTTTGGACATCTCCCTCCGGGCTCTGGTAATCAGGGAAAATAAGCTCACCACCAAAGGGATCGGCAATGCACATTTGGGCAACGTCTTCAGCGGCAGATAAGGCCTCAGGCCAAGAGGAGAAGGCTTGCTGATACGCTTCCGGATCCAAAAGGACGCCACCTTTTCCTTCCTGGTCCTCTTCTGAGAGTGTGCCTACCGTCTTTGCCGTAGCAATGGCACGTAACACAGTATGGACCTCCCTATCCTCCTCTTTCAGGAACGTGGCATCCTCCAAGGCTAGCAGGGGAAGCTTCAGACGCCGCGCTGTGGAGACCGAGGCCAAGAACCTTGGGGAGACAGCTGCATAGAGGCATGCTTCGGTCCGGCCAAGGCTTTCAAGGATAGCAGGGGAAAAGGAAGCGAGAACCAGGCCCTGGGAGTTCTGCGCAAGAGATGGCAGGTAATCGAAGGAGCTATCCCGACTGTGTTCAGTCAAAAGCTCACACAACCTTGAAAAGCCGGTGCCATCCTTCACAAAGACAAAGATTGAGCCCTTTGGACACAGCAGCTGTGAACCTGTGACCAGCTTGATACCCACTTCCTTAGCTGCTTCCCTGCAGGCAGGAAGACCATACAGATTGTCCCTGTCCGTGATGGCTACGGCTGTACAGCCGTAAGAGGAGAGTTTCTGAAACAGAAGCGAAACAGAAGAGGTTCCCCAAAGCAAGGAATACGCTGTTCGTAGGCCCAGCCGGCTAGACATGTATCACCGCCGAGGCATGGGTAAGAATGGCCACGCCAAACCGAGTCCGGCTGGCATCGACAGCAGCTTGCAACCGTTCATCCCGGGAGGGTCCCTCCGGGATGAACAGATCAGGTTCCTTCCATGCAGGGGAAAGGTTCTGTAAAGAAAGGGTGAAGGCCAAGATGCGCACCCTACGGTTCATGGCTTGCGAGGAGGCAGCCCAACTTGCACCCATAAGTTCCTGGTCGAGAACCCATTGGCCCTTCGTCCTTCGAATCGCCTCACTTCTGGCACCATCACTCCAGGCAAGGGAAAGCAAAACCTCTGAACATCCCAACTTCTGTGTACGCATTTCCAAGCCCGCATCCTCCGAGGCAGCAATGACTGCCGCTCGAAAGGATTCAAGCTCATTGACAGGTTCGGCAAAATCGACTCTACGGAAAATCTTACGTTGTCCCAGGGCCAGGGAATCCAAGGGAGAGGTATCCAATCCTCGGGCGGCATTCCTCAGAGCCAAGCCTCGCTTTCCTAGAAAAGAAACCACCTGAGCATCATCCAATACTGCAATCTGCCCGATTTCCCGAATCCCTGCAACAGAGAGCAACCTGCCGATGGAAGGCCCCACCCCTGGAAGCAGGGAAACATCCTGACGGGAAAGGAACATCTGCTCATCTCCTTTCCCAACCTGGGTGATGCCACAGGGACGGATCGCCCTGGTTCCGATTTTAGCTACCAACTTGTTGGCCGCCACGGCTACGGCGGGTTCCAGACACAATCGGGTGTGTATAGCATTCCGAATACGCATGGCACAATCTATGGGAGGTCCGAACAGACGCGTAGTCCCCTTTGCATCCAGATACAAATGGCCCCCACCGTCACATTGGATAGTCGGGGAATACTGTTGTGCAATCTCTGTTATCGCCGCATCTGCCTTTGCATAGGAGCGGGCATCGAAAGGGACCAATTCCAAGGAGGGCAGCAGACGAAGGGCGACAGCTACAGGCATTCCTGAACGTATGCCCTCTGCAAAGGCCCTGCGGGAGGGATTGATGATGATACGTCTTACAGAGCCCTCCTTGGCGATGGCAAAGGAGGTGTCGGCAAGGGACGGTTGTTTTGCAATTGCTACGGCGGCAGCAAAATCCGTTACATTGATATGGATGATGCTCGATTGCTCGCCGATCATGGAGTCATCTCTCCTGGCTCAAGGAGAAGGCGCAGCCTTTGGGCATTTTTGACCGCCTGACCTCGACGATGGTTGTTGAAATACACCACTACCGTGCGAGCTCCCATAGCAAGGCCCCTGACGCGTTCTGCTATGGCCAAAAGCTCCTGTTCGGAATAGAGATAGTCGTACCGGGCAGCTGCATCAGAGCCCCACCAGGTTTCCTGGTTTCTCCCGTGCAGACGGATATAGGCTAAAGGAGCGGTACTGACATCCATGAGGGGTGGATTGCCTTTGACCTGAGGGAGATCAAGGGAAACGAACGCAACCTTGAAGGACCGTAATCCATCCAAGGTTCTGTTGTTGTACCATTGGGCATTGCGAAATTCCACTGCCAGGGGAACATCCCCAAAGAAACGAATGAGCGCATCCAGATACCTGCGTTGATTTGGTTCGTAGTGGAACGAATAGGGAAATTGAAGCAGGACAGAACCAAGGGAGCCTGTTTGGAGAAGCGGTTCCAAAGCAGAGCGAAACAGTTTTGCCTCGCTCTTCCAGTTTGTCGGATCAATGGTATGGGTAAGTGTCTCATGGGCCTTGATGGAAAACACCAGCTCAGGGCCTTGCTCGTGCATAGCCTTGAGTTGGTCGGCTTCAGGCATGCGGTAATAACTGAAATTCAACTCTACCGTCTCAAACAGACGAGAGTACAAAGCCAGGTATTCGGTAGGACGAGTCTTCTCCGGGTAGACAGGGCCTACCCATTCTGTATAACTATATCCTGATGTTCCAATCAATATCGTTGCCATATCTCTGATATACTATACAATTGTTAAGTAATCAAGAGAGGCCCAACATTTTCTACCGTATTTGGGGTATTTACACGGTGTACGCGATCAGAACACCGTCAAAGGAGGGGACGTATCCTACTCTTGAGCTCAAGGAGGAAGGTAGTCTTCGAGTCACACACGGAAAAGATCAAAGATCCAAGGTTCTTTTTTTTGCAGGCTTGCTGTTTTCCCCTTTCGTAAGGGGTCTTGTTCCACAAGAGCCTGTGGTCACTCGCTAATTTGCCTGACCCTATGCTCCAATTGTAATCTCATAGAAGAGACAAGAGGTTCCATCATAGGAATTTCAGCTAGCAAGGCAATCTTGTCCAAGGCATTGGAGACTGAGAGAATCATCGTATCGAGCAACTTCTCCATATAGGGCCTTCCTACTTGCACGTCTTTTCCAAGGGTGAGAAAATGGTTTCTTCTGATACGCTCAATACGGTATTCCCCACCGATTTTCATGGAAAGCTTCGATGATAGATCCTCATATACCGTAGTGGAAACAAGGTCATACAGTGGTGCAAGGGTTTCTGATCGTTTCCCATCCTTTCCCTGTCCTGGATAGAGGAAAGAGAGATTCTTCCCATGAGCATCACAGTTTCCCGCCAGAAAGTTGAAAATAGCCAAGCCTAGTATCGTACGCATCCCAAGTATGGGCGAAGCTGCAATGTCATGTATCAACGAAACTATCTGTGGGAAGCTAGGACCACCATCAAATTCATATTTTCTATCAGGCATAATGCCAAGGGCCTGACAGGCGTCTTCCTGATGGATTCGTTCAATAGATAGGCTCTTCCCTGCGTGTAGCGTCCTGTCATACCTCTCGATTACATACACTGGAGTTCCCTCAAGAAGGAATACCTCTGTACTAGGAACAGGAAGCCCACACAAGGAAGCTACCTGCATGCAAATATACTCGTTCACTGCAAGGTCAGGATAGGGATACCTTGAGGGTTTCAAGATATGGGTTGAAGGAGAGCCACCAAGAGGGAGATACCAATCGCCTTCAAAACGAGCCAGAGCTAGCTTCTGCTGGGCTCCTGCCAGGGATAGGCGAAGGTCGGAGGCTCCTATAAGGAGAGGGCGATAGTCCATCCTCCCTACCATTGCAGACAGTTCTGAATCCACAAGCTTTCGGTATTTGCTTTCGAAGGGCAGTTCTTCAGGAACAAGTGAAGCAGCGCAGTATTCTTTTTCTTTTTCTTCTTCTTTTGAAAGGGTTATGGAACCGGCACACTCCCCTCCCAATGCTTCGAGAAGTTTTAGGGTACTCGATTCTGAGACATGCAAAAATTCTGAGATTTTCCGTTTCATTTCACCGTCAGGAAGCAGTCCTGAGAAAAAGGGAAGACACTCTTTGGACGAGAACTCCTCTGGCCGAAGAGCAAGGGAATGGGACAATGCCCTTGCTTGAGGACTGCCTAGATACTCCGTATCATAGCTAAAGACCACTCCCCTATCAGAGCTACCACAAAGAAGGCCAATCTTCTCCCCTCCCTGTTGCACAACAAGGTTCATAACCGCACCTTTGCCTTAAGGTCTATGCCTAATCGGAGAAGAACAGAAAGGACCTTTCCCAGATGCAGTGTCTCTTTCCCATTTTCAAGTTCTGACCAAAAGCGCACCCCAACGCCACAGAGTCCTGCAGCCTCTACCTGTGTGAGCCCAAGATTTTTACGCTGAGTGCGAACAATAGTCCCAATATCAATACTTTTTTCTATTCGATCCATAGAGATAGGATACTATTCCCGAACGGTAAAAACAAGGGGGAGCATACCCTTTTTGCCTAAAATATTCCCGTTCGGGAAATTTGAGCGGAAGAATCCTGCTGGATGGAATCCACTCCTGTACATCTGAAAAAATTGCTTCCTTCCCCATAGAGCAATCCCCAGACCGTAGCCTGGGGGTTGCTCATTACGTACAATACATTACTTCTCTTGCTTACTTCATTGCTATCCTTATTTCGTATTCTTCACAATGATCGCAGCCTGTGCTGCTGCAAGACGGGCGATGGGAACACGGAAGGGAGAACAGGAAACATAGTCCAACCCTACAGTATTAAAGAATGCAATACTCTTGGGGTCTCCACCATGTTCACCACAGATGCCCAACTTGATCTTCGGATTGGTCTTTCTTCCAAGATCACTGGCCATCTGGACCAGCTTGCCCACGCCATCGACATCGATGGTGGCAAACGGATCGTACTCATAGATCTGCTTATCCACATCATTGACATAGGGTCCGAGGAATGAGGCAGCGTCATCACGGCTGAAACCACAGGCCATCTGGGTAAGGTCGTTGGTACCGAAACTGAAGAACTCAGCTTCCTTGGCTATCTCATCTGCAGTAATTGCAGCACGGGGAACCTCAATCATGGTACCGATCTTATACTCGACATGCATACTCTGCTCATCGAAGATATTCTCGATAACCTCAAGGGCTACCTTCTTACAGAATACGAATTCCTTGTAGTTGCCTACCAGAGGAATCATAATCTCAGGATGTACCACAACGCCCTTGCGCTTCACATTGATGGCGGCTTCCATGATGGCCCTGACCTGCATCCTCAAGATCTCAGGATAGATGATGGCCAGACGGCAACCACGAAATCCGAGCATGGGGTTGAACTCATGAAGAGCTGCTGACTTCTGTGAGACTTCCTCAACAGTGATGCCCATCTGCAAGGCCAGCTCATGGCGGCTGGTGTGGTCATTGGGAAGGAACTCATGCAAAGGGGGATCGAGCAAGCGCACCGTAGCAGGCCTGCCATGCAGCTCGGTAAAGATCTCCTCAAAGTCCTGACGCTGCATAGGGAGCAGCTCTGCAAGGGCCTTCTCACGTTCTACAACGTTATTGGCAAGGATCATCTTTCGAATCGATATGATACGGTTTCCACCGAAGAACATATGCTCAGTCCTGCAAAGACCGATGCCTTCAGCCCCAAGGTCGACAGCCATCTTCGTATCAGTGGGGGAATCGGCATTGGCATAGACACCAAGAGTCTTCAGTTCGTTCACATAGCTCATGAATGTCTTGTAATCCTTGAAAATCTCCGATTCTGACTCTTTCATGTTTCCATTGAGCACCTGCACAATTTCAGAAGGACGAACAGGAATCCTAGAAGCATAGATCGCACCGGTGAAGCCGTCGATGGACATGAAGTCCCCTTCATGGAGTTTGGTGCCATTCACTTCCACGAATTTCTTTTCCTCGTTGATGCGAAGGTCCGCTGCTCCGGAAACACAAGGACAGCCCATGCCTCGGGCAACAACCGCTGCATGGCTTGTCATACCACCACGACTGGTGATAACGCCCTTGGCTACAGCCATACCGCCAATGTCTTCAGGACTGGTCTCAGTTCGGAGAAGGATTACATCCTTTCCCTCGCTAGCCATCTGCTCTGCCTTGGCGGCGGTGAAGTATATCTGGCCCGAAGCTCCACCGGGGGAGGCATTAAGACCACGAGCCACTTCTGTGAGGCCCTGGTCTCGGATGCTCTTGGTATCCAAGACAGGGGCAAAGAGCTTGCCGAACTCGCCTGCAGGAACACGGCTTACCGCGGTTTCCTTGGAGATAAGGCCTTCATTGACCATGTCTACCTGGCTTCGAAGCCAGCTGAAGACAGTACGCTTGCCATTACGGGTCTGCAACATGTACAGGGTCCCTTCCTGGATGGTAAACTCAATGTCCTGCATATCATGGTAGTGTTTTTCCAACGTGGAACGGATATCAACCAACTGATTGTATACGCTAGGATTCACATCCTTGAGCGTGTCGATTGTCTTTGGAGTTCTGATACCAGCCACAACATCTTCACCCTGGGCGTTCATCAGGTACTCACCATAGAACTTGTTCTCTCCTGTTGAAGGGTCACGGGTAAAGGCGACCCCTGTACCACTGGTATCGCCCATGTTTCCAAATACCATGCTCTGGATGTTGACTGCTGTGCCAAGAAGGCCCCTAATGTCATTCATCTGACGATATTTGATGGCACGTTCGTTGTTCCAAGAGTGGAATACAGCGTTGGTTGCCTTGAACAGCTGGTCAAGGGGATCGGTAGGGAAAGATTCCCCTGTATACCGCTTGTAGACTCGTTCATAGCGCTTGATAACCTCTTGGAGGTCGTCGCTGTCAAGCTCAGTATCCAAGGTTACGCCTTTTGATTCCTTAACATCCTGCAGCGCAGTTTCAAACTCATGGTGGGGAACCCCCATGACCACATCACCGAACATCTGGATAAAGCGGCGATAACTGTCCCAGACAAATCGTGCATTGTTGGTTTTTGCTATCAGAGCCTGTACGGAGATGGGGGTGAGCCCGAGGTTGAGAATAGTATCCATCATGCCAGGCATGGATGATGCGGCCCCACTACGAACCGATACAAGCAAGGGATTCTTTTCATCACCAAGTTTGGCACCCATCGTCTTTTCCAGTTTAGCAAGGTTCGCAAGTACCTCTTCACGCATACCTTCGGGATATGTTTCTTTGTTGGCGCTGTAATACGCGCACGCTTCAGTACTGATAGTAAAGCCCGGAGGGACGGGAAGTCCGATGCTGGTCATCTCTGCAAGGTTAGCGCCCTTGCCACCGAGAATTTCCTTCATCTGGGATGTTCCATCTACATCTCCAGTGCTAAAAAAATAGACATACTTGGGTTTGTTCTTAGTCATTATTGACTCCTCTTTTCATTTCTTCATATGGACGTTGAAATCGTAGCTGTTCGCAAGGTAAGTGTCAATGAAAATTATGGTAAAATGGCATATTTACAGTTTCAAATGCTTATTAGATAAATATTTGGCTATTTTGTTTATGAAACAATATTTCAATTTACACAGCACGAAAATACAGAATAAACACCTTTCACAAAATCTCAGTTCTGTATGATTTCATCTATACAATTTTATGGAAATGATACTTTAAATAAGAAAAATAGAGGCATACCACAATATCACCCTGTGTGGTTGCATAGTATCCAAGAGAGAAAAACCATAAAAAAGCCTCTCTTTAGTTCGATCTACTCGAAAAAGAGAGGCTTGTAAAAATTAGAGTCTAGTGATCAGGGCTGTTTCCCGATGTAGGCAAGAATGCCTCCATCAACATACAGGACATGGCCATTGACGAAATCAGAGGCGCCGGAAGCGAGGAACAGGGCAGGACCGGTCAGATCCTCTGTGGTTCCCCATCTCTCGGCGGGTGTCTTGGCAATGATGAAACTGTCAAAGGGATGACGGGACCCATCGGCCTGCTTCTCCCGAAGCGGAGCTGTCTGGGGTGTGGCGATATACCCAGGTCCGATGCCGTTGCACTGGATGTTGTACTTGCCGTATTCGCTGCAGATGTTGCGGGTAAGCATCTTCAGCCCACCCTTGGCTGCGGCATACGCACTGACAGTCTCTCGCCCAAGTTCGCTCATCATCGAACAGATGTTGATGATCTTGCCTGTCTTTCTCTCCATCATGGAGGGAAGGACAGCCTTGGCTACGATAAAGGGTGCGGTAAGGTCAATGTCGATGACCTTGCGCCAGTCTGCGGCCTCCATCTCGTGCATGGGGGTGCGGCGGATGATCCCGGCATTGTTCACCAGGATATCCACAGGACCGAGTTCCTCTGTGATGAGGGCGTTTGTCCTAATGACTGAGCTCTCGTCTGTGACGTCGCACACATAGCCTTTTGCCTCAAGGCCAGCTGCCTTGTAGGCAGCTAGGCCCTTCTCGACCAACTCGGCATTGATGTCGTTGAAGGCAATCTTTGCCCCTGCCTGTGCATACGCACTGGCAATGGCAAATCCGATTCCATAGGAAGCTCCGGTCACCCAGGCTACCTTTCCCTTGAGGGACAACATATCTTTGTAATCCATTGGAAACTCCTACCTCAGATCCTCGGTTTTGATACCATCCATGTCGGTGTAGGTGCGGTTCTCACCACACATTGACCAGATGAAGGTATAGCTGCTGGTTCCGGCTCCACTGTGGATCGACCATGAGGGGTTGATGACAGCCTGCTCGTTATGCATCGCGACGTGCCTGGTCTGCTGGGGCTCGCCCATGAAGTGGAACAGGGTCTGGTCACTGGGGATGTCAAAGTAGAAGTAGACTTCCATCCTGCGCTCGTGGGTGTGAGAGGGCATGGTATTCCATACGCTACCCTTCTCAAGCTGGGTTAGGCCCATGGAGAGCTGGCAGGTATCGAGTACGTCTGGGTGGATGTACTGGTTGATGACCCTGGCGTTGCTCAACTCCGGAGAACCTGCCTTCACATGCTTTGCATCGGCAAACACGATGTGCTTCGCCGGGAAGGCGTGGTGGGCTGGCGTTGAGTTCATGTAGAACTTGGCAGGCTTCGTAGAGTCCTTGCTGGAGAACAGGACACTCTTGGTTCCCATCGGCAGGTACAGGCCGTCGAGGCTTACGATTTCGTAGGTAACCCCATCGGCCTCAACGATCCCGTCTCCCCCGATGTTGATGATACCGAGCTCGCGCCTCTGCAAGTAGAAATCAACGCCAAAATCAGCCATGGCATCAATGTTCATAGCGAGGTCGAGCTTCTTCTTCACAGGCATCGCACCCATAGTCACGATACGGTCAATGTGGGAATAGACCCCGCTCACCTCATCTTCTCTGAAGATGTCGGTGATCAGAAATTCCTCTCGGATCTCTTCTGTGGTCATTCTCTTGAATGCTTCTTTTCCTGTTGAATAGCGAATATCCATTACATAACTCCTTAGTTATTGGTATTAGTGATTACCCCTGATGACATCAATAGCGTCTTGTTTCATAGTCTTCAATGCCTGTTGCAGGTGATACATATCATTGCCAAGTATCAGCATGTTGATACCTCGCCCAATCGCCGCCTCTATGTTTTCTTTTGTTCCGGGAACAACAGGGCACATGACGGCTATACCCCTCTTCTTGCAGCCTTCCTCCAGCCTGGTGTACGCATCCGCCACACGAGGATCCTCAGTGGCGTAGCCTACCTTGGCCCCGATGGAGAGCGAGTAGTCGATGGGCCCGAAGTTAACTCCGTCAACGCCAGGGACATCGAGGATCTCGTCAAGGTTGTCGGTAAACTCAAAGTCCTCGTCCATGGGAATAACCAGAGTGTCGGCATTGCTCTTCGCCACATAGTCAGCCCAGGAAAACCCCGGCCCTCCAAACGATGCGCTGCGGACGTTGGACTCAGCCCCTCTTCTCCCCATCGGGGGAAACTTGGCTGCCCGGACCATCTCCTGGGCATCTTCCTTGGTACGGGTGTGCGGGACCACGATCCCTTCTGCTCCCATCTCCAGAACCTTGCGGATCTCCACCTCATCGGTCCCGGTCACCCGGACCACAGAGGGGATATTGGCAAGCCTGGCCGCCATGATGAGCTTCTCCATATTGTTGGGACCGTCAAGGGGACAGTGCTCGAGATCGAGATAGACAAAGTCATATCCCCAGTTCCCAATCGCTTCGACGGCACAGGCAGCTGCTGTAAAGCAAGTGATGCCAAATACCGGGCCTTTTTTCATTCGTTCGCGCAAGGTCATATAAAACTCCTTCGTCATCCCATTAAGGATGGCAACCACATGCTGATCTCTGGAATAAAGGTAATAAGCAGCAATACGATGATATTACAGATAATAAAGGGCAACGCTGCCTTAAATATCTCAATAATTTCCATATTGCATATCTTGCTTGCCACGTTGAGGCACATCCCTACTGGAGGGGTGACCAACCCTATTGCCAAACCTACGATGATGATCGCACCGAACTGCAGTTCACTCATGCCAAACTGCTGCATTACAGGAAGCAGAATCGGGCTGATAAGCAGGATACAGGGGGTGACATCGAGGAAGGTACCCAACAAGAGGATAATGATATCCAAGAAAAGAAATACCAACCAGGTAGGGATATTTGAATTGACCAAGAAGTTTGCAATCGCAACTGGAACCTGCTCGACAGCAAGGATCCAAGTGAAAATCATAGTGAAACCACCGATAATCATGATTGAACTGCTCATCATGAAGGTCTTCTTGAGGGCATTGCCCACTTCCTTCCACTTCAATTCCTTGTAGACAAAGAATCCAAGCACAGCGGCATACAATACTGCAATACCCGCCGATTCACTCGCGGTGGCGATACCGAAGGTGACAGTGACAATAATAAGGACAGGCATAAGCATTGCAAGAGAGCCATCCTTGGTAATCTTGAGAATGCTCTTGATATCAATGCTTTCCTTCTTCGGATGGTACCCTTTCTTTCTGGATATGCCAAAGGTAAGGATAAGCTGGGTAACACCAACAAGTACGCCAGGAATAAGGCCTGCAAGGAAAAGCTTCCCGACAGAGGCCCCGCTGACCATGGCATACATGAGCATAGGAACGCTGGGGGGAATGATCATCCCTATGGTTGAAGAGGCAACAGTTATTCCTGCGGCAAACTTTTTGGGATACCCCTTCTTTACCATATCAGGGATCAGGATGCTTCCCAATGCTGAAGTATCAGCAACTGAAGAGCCGGAAATACCTCCAAAAATCATGGATGAGACAACGTTGACCTCTCCAAGACCCCCACCAAGAGGACGGACCAGCAACATGGAAAAATCGATGAGCCTACGGGTAAGCCCACTATGGTTCATAAGTTCCCCTGTCAACATGAACAGTGGCATTGCGATAATGATAAAGCTCTCAGTTCCCGACCAGACACGCTGGGGGAAGGTCATCAGAAAGCTAGGATTTGTCAGCAGCATATAAAGAAGTCCAGAGCTGCCGATCGCATACCCTATAGGAACTCCAATGACCAGCAAGACAATCAGGCCAAAAAACATCATTGATAGTTCCATTACGCATCTCCTTCCATAACTTGCATACCAAGTTCAAAATCTTCCTTATACCCTTTTACAGGCTCATCAATATGAATATAGAGCTTTAAAATATTCACAACGGCGTAGAAGATGGTGATTACAAAGGAAATGGGCATCAGACTGTAGTAAAATCCACGGGCAATTCCCGTAGCTGGTGAAGGAACTCCACCAACCTTTTGGATCATGCGTATGCTGTAATAAATCATGACAGCCGATACGATGATGATAAAAACTTGAACAAGTATGCTGCACAGCCTTTTCAGCTTATCACTCATCATAGCAGTAAAGTTATTCACCGCAATATGTTCGTTCTCACGAAGTCCAAGAGCAGCACCAAAAAAGGTTGTTGCTACAAAGACCATGGTCAACAACTCTTCTGAAGAAACAAATGCAATGGAGAATACATAGCGTAAAATAACCGATATGATAACTCCGCAGGCAAGAACTGCAACAAGGGCCTTGCCTAGAATCGACAGGACATTGTCGACCACTAGTATAAATTTATTCATACGAACCACTCTTTTTCATAATCTTATACAACCACTTTCTTTACTACAAATAGACAGAGGCCCGCTCCGGTTGGGAGGCGGGCCTTCCCTGCATGTATGTATTATTTGCTAACGATAGCGCGCATTTCATCCAGGTCAGCCTGGGTAAAGATACCTTTCTTAACGAAATAGTCATAGACAGGCTCACAAGCCTTCTTGAACAGTGCAACCTCTGCTGTTGTGGGTTTGTAGACCTCTACACCACCCTTTACGATCATGTCGTAATAGTAGTCGTTGAGTTCCCTTCTATGCCTGTTCTGCTCATCAGTGAAAATCCAAGCGCCATCCTGTATGATCTTCTGAAGGTCAGCGGGAAGCTTGTTCCACATGTCCAAACTCATGTCGAGTGGCTCTGGGTGGAATTGGTAATCAATCATGGTCATGTACTTCTGGACTTCAAAGAACTTCATGTCACCAATATTGGCAAGGGGGTTTTCCTGTCCGTCAGCCACATTGGTCTTGAGGGCCATGTAGGTATCACCATAAGGGATGGAGACGGGATTAGCACCAAGGGCTTCCATACTCTTGATGATGGATTCGATCGGTGGAGTCCTGATCTTCAGGCCTTTCATGTCAGCTGGACTTTTAATAGGGCGTGAGTTGTTGGTAATCTGACGGGATCCACCATCACCGATGGCAAGCATCTTGATACCATACTGCTCAGCAGAAGCCATGATTTTCTTTCCAAGGTCACTGTGGGAAACTTTCATCAAGTCAGCCTGGGTGGGGAAGAAGAAAGGCATGAGGTAGATTTCCAACATGGGGGTCTGGGAAGCGAATACGCCACCAACAAACATCTCAAGGGTACCAAGCTTCATGGCTTCGATCATCTCACCTTCATTACCGAGGGTAGCTGCAGGGTAGATTTCAATCTGAAGTCTGCCAGCGGATTCCTTCTCGACGTAATCCTTGAAGGTCAGCATAGCCTTATGCCTTGTTGCTGCTGTGGTCGATGCATGCCCTACTTTGAGGGTATACACTTTGTCGGCTTTTGCTTCAGCTTGTGCGGCTGAGAACAAAAACGGGGTCACCAGTAGTACACAGAGTGCTAAAATTACCAGTTTCTTCATCAATTCCTCCTAGTCTTTGTCCCACATCATGGAACACCATATCATATCCATGAAATTTATGGAAAATACTTGCATAATTCATCATACAAGCACCATAAATTCCATATCATGGAACACTATTTCATTATACGGCTCATTTATGAGTTGTCAAGACCTTTTAAATGGAATATATTAAATATAGGAGGCATCAGGGTGTCATCAGTTTTGAAAGTACAGTCCGTAGATAGGACCTTTGATATTTTAGAATTCCTTGCTACCGAGCAGAACGGAGCAACCCTCGTTCAGATAACTGAAAAGCTTGACCTTCCCAAAAGCACCATCCATCGATTGCTTGGGGTGTTGGTACAAAGGGAATTTGTTCGCAAGAACGTCGACAACAACAGGTATCGCCTCGGTCCTGGATTCATTGCACTTTGCAGCCATTACCTCAACAGCCTCGAACTGAAAACAGAGAGCTCTCCGTTTATGGAGGAGTTATCCGTACAAACGGGCAATGTGGTCTTCCTTGCCATCAGGCAGGAGAACAAGATGGTCTACATAGACAACAAGGAACAGATTAACAGCCTCCGAAAGTATGCAATCATCGGCCAGTCCAAGCCCCTATACTGCACATCCTTAGGCAAGTCTCTGCTTATGGGTCTCGACGATGAAGAAATCAGAGCCCTCATGAAGCATGAGACGTATGAAAAAAGAGGCCCTAACACCATTTCCAATATTGAGAGCCTGCTTCAGGATATCAGGGAGTGTAGGCGAAGAGGCTGGTCACTGGATGACCAGGAAGCTGAGCCGGCCATCAACTGTGTGGCAGCTCCTGTCTATGACTATCGCGGGCAGGTCATTGCAGCGATAAGCACCTCTTGGGTTCTTGCCCAGCATCCTACGATGAGGCCAGAGATCATGGCTGTTCAGGTCATGAAGTGTGCTGCAAACATCTCGTTCAATATGGGATATATCGGGGGCTCGACGCGGTTATAGGCTATTTCCGAGGGCATTTCAAGAAAGCAAAAATCCACTGATAGATACTATTGGTGGATTTTGGTCTGTATACAGGCTTTGTTGTGTAAAGGACTTCCTCATTCTTCACCGTCTGCTTATTTTCTTTTTTTCCTGTTTTCTACCTACTCCTCACCAAAGAGAAATAGTGCGGATCTCAGGAAAGGGAAAATCCCTGCAAGTACCAAGGGGTAAGATGAAGGAAGGCCGGACAACTTTCGCTGACCGGCCTCTTTTATATCTATATGTATCACACCACTAAGGGATGTTGGTCAAGCTATGTAGCTCTCAAGTATTTGGGTCTTCTGCTGAACTCTCAATCTCTCAAGGGCTTTTTTCTCAATCTGACGGATCCTTTCCTTGGTAAGGTTGTAGATCTCTCCAATCTCCTTAAGGGACATGGGAATCTTTCCGTCAAGACCGAATCTGAGTTCGATAATTTCCCTCTCCTTGTCACTGAGGGGCGACAGTACAGTGTTTATGTCTTCCTTAAGCACAACGTCCAGCAGAGAGTCTTCAGGAGAGCGGGACACATCCTCTATGAAGTCTCCAACGCTACTGCTGCTAGTATCGTTAAAGACAGGGGCATCGAGGCTGACCAGCTCACGGCTGATGCTCAAAAGGCTGTTGACATGCTCAGCATCGAAGCCCGTAAGTGCTCCAATATCCTCAGCAGTCGGATCTTCTGTGCTGTTGTCGCTCATCAGTGAGCGCTGGGCCTTCTGGATCTGTAAGAGCTCGTTGGTCCTGTTCAAAGGCAGACGCACTGCCCTACTCTTCTCATTGATGGCCTTCATGACAGACTGCCTGATCCACCACACAGCGTAGCTGATGAAGTGATATCCCTTATCGGGGTCAAACTTCTCTAAGGCGGTCATCAGGCCGATGTTGCCTTCATTGATAAGGTCGATAAGGGGCAAGCCCTGGTTCTGATATTTCTTGGCAACGTTTACCACAAAACGCAAATTGGACTCGATCATCCTCTTGCGGGCAAACTCATCGCCTTCAACAACGCGCTTTGCAAGGCTGAGTTCCTCTTCTTTGGAAAGCAGGGGAATCCTATTTATATCCTTCAGGTACATAGTAAGAATGTTAGCATCATCGTAGGCTAAAGTATTTCTCTGGTTATTCAACATTGTTCTAGTAGTTTTCATGTGCAGTTGCCTCCAACGGTTATGCAGAGGTATCTGCAGATAGCGTGCCAACTAGAAGACAGCATCTTTTATAATGTTGTATTATAGTGAAATAGTATTTTTCTGCTGGAAGTTCATTTCGAAAATACCCAGTTTGGCATGATTTTGGTGCTTACTTGCTACCATTTTAGCATCAAAACGACACACAGCTAAAAATACAGGAGAATATCGGGATAATATGACCCTACTAGCGGAGAATCCCTTAGCCAAAGGCACAATCCGACTCATCTTCGTCCACACACCAGGGGAAATCGAGCTCCAAGGAAGCAAACCAGGAGGCTAGGTTATCCGTATGGAAAGGGAGTTCACTTTCGGCCAACGCTTCCCGTATGGAGCAATACTCGTCTTTCAGGAAATCATGGATCATATCCCCTTCACACAGGCTGCAGCTGACCCTCTCTTTACCCATCAGATATATGGCAAACTGTCGTCTGAAGAAATCGAGCCAATCCTTATCTGCCGTATGGGCGGCCTTTCCCCTAATGAGAAACACATCTGTATAACAGCCTAAGGAACTGACAAGATTCTTCGATCGTGCAAACAGAAAGGCCATCTCATAGAAGTACTGCCAAAGTTCTTCTAGAGTAGGGTTCTCTGAGAGAAATTTTGGAGTGGTTGGTTTCATCAGCTCCGTATTCGTTCTATTTACACTATCCATACTAAGATGCCTCATTCATCCGATGTAAATATAGTAAGGAGTCTGTAAATCGGCAAGGGCTACCAACAGAAAATTGCACACTGTGCAAAGTCTTCACAGCAAGAGGCAAAACTCTACTTATAGAGATAGAAAAATGCGATTTATTTCTTGAAATGGGTAATCGTTCAAATTACCTTGCCACTAGTGTGGTTATTCACTATATTATCACAGGCGAAGGCAATACATCGCAACACTTACATATTCAATTACTTGGAGGATGATACACATGAAAATTAAGCCATTGGCAGACAGGGTATTAGTGAAAATCGAGGAAGTGCAAGAAAAAACTGCAAGCGGAATCTACATTCCCCAGACTGCACAGGAAAAGACTCAGATCGGAAGCGTCATTGCAGTGGGAGAAGGGACTGACAAGGTCAAGATGACCGTCAAGGTCGGTGATAAGGTCATGCACGACAAGTACAGCGGCACTTCAGTCAAGGCTGATGGGGAAGAGTTTTTGATCCTCAGCATGAAGGACATCCTTGCTATCATCGAGTAGTAGCATCCTCTTTTAGAGGCAAAAAAGGTGGAGTTGGTAAACAACCCCACCTTTTTTATATCCATATGTCTTGGTTTCCCTATTCCTTAGAGATTTTGAGCTGACAATTCATAGAGAACCCTGCAATTTGGAAATCCTACGGACCTCAGTAGAGATTGGCTCTGTTCCTGTAATTTGGTTTGTCAAGGTACCAATCAGGATAGCTTTTCCCACCAGATTCAGCCCAGGCCCCAAAATTCTTGTATCCATCTACGATTGACTTTTTTTCCAGTGTATGGTCCCAATCGCCTGGGATATGTATTGCCCAGGGTAGATTGTTCTCAGACTTGTAATAGTCCTTATTCTTCAGAGCATCCGCCTCAGCCAAGAACGTCGGGTTTGCCTTTGATGTTGGACCATACCCAAGGAGATGCACTTCCCTACCCCATTTATTTTCATCCGTATCGCTTTCTGCATTATCGACCAGCATGAAGACATCATAGGGAACTTTTCCCAATGCACCCTTGGCAATTGGGTCAGTGAAAGTCAGGGTAAAGGAAACTGATTCGGGGCGAAGTTTGGGATATGTCGTGTAATCTATATTGAAGGTCTTCTCACTCATAACCGATTTCTGTTTCTTGAAAATCAAAATCTGTGACCGCTTTGAATCCTCTCCTTCCGAAATCACTGTGATATCTGTATCTTCAGGATCTATCGTACTGTCGGAGTAAGCAATGTCGCTAACCTCAAAATCAGTATTCTTCAGGGGAAGAGCTAACGCAAGACCATTGGGATAACCCGCGCCACTTGCCTTAAGGGTATACTGCATGTTCATGCTGACTATCTCATTATCTTTGTTTCCATCTATGGTGTATTCATACCCTATCACCAGATCGTTGAAGTCATAGTCCCCAAGTTTTGGCCACAAGTCCTCATAGGCAATAGTCCCAGAGAGAGTTTCCGTTGTCGTACGCAAGGGATTATCAGGGTATGCGTCGAGGACATCGATAACCCCATCACCATCACCATCCAGATTGGAATCGCTTGTAACAGCAGGTAGATTTTTTACAAGAGTTTCGTCACCAACGACGACGGCAAATATCACATCCCTAAAATTGTAGTCAGTAGCTGTGTGTTTATTGTCTTCCATCCCAACAAGAAATATTTTTTCTCCAGAATGATATATGATGGAGGCGTGATCCTCACCATCAGGGTTCAGATCCTTTTGGGAATAATAGATGCCTTGGCCTTCTCTCCTTACTTGTGAGGAAGCGGATGACCAGCCGTTGGCTATCAGGACAAACCCAAGCGAGTAATCTTTAGGTATTTTTCCGATATATACGGTGTCTCCGCTCTCTAGGTATTGCTTGTTTCCAGACCCATACGAGGCATTCGGAAATACCAAGGTAACATCATCATCCTTGATGTAAGTTGGTTTATTTTCTGTAGGATACGTATAATATCCCAAGCTATTGCTAAATCCAGCCTGTTCATCGTAAGCGTAAATTCGACCCCTCTTTAACTCTTCTCAATCCTAGGTAATAATAAATCCATAAGAGGACCTCATGGCTA
>JAEINL010000014.1 GCA_016342655.1 Sphaerochaeta sp.
AAATCTAGCTATAAATTGACCGGATTTACCCACCGTATTTAAGGTAGGAGGAAAAATCCATTTTCGGCTTACAGCAAAATCTTTGTTTTTGCAGATATTTTGTTCATGTAGTTACAACTGAAAAGTGCTTAATACGTATAAATATTTCGTAAATACTGCACTATACTGAAAGTGTAACACGTAAAATAATGGTATATGGTATTTTTTATGATCTAGGAGGTAGCCACCCAATGTGTTCGGTAGTTCATTTGCTATCGTTTTGTATAGTAAAAAAATGTATTGAAATGCGTGTCTCTTGCCACCTACGTCTTTGTATTCCCATACATCTTTGCCAACAGTTCATATCTGCCTGAAACACCACATTTGGTGTAGATTGCACGATTATGGTTGGCTACCGTCTTACAAGAGATATGAAGTTCATCAGCGATGAGTTTGTCACTCTTACCCTCAGTGATGAGTTGTAGGATTTCTTGCTCGCGGGAAGAAAGAGCCTGCTCCGAACCAAAGGATAACAACTGGGAGTTTCTTGCTGGCTTCGATGCAGTATGGGGATGTTCCATCTCAAAGAGTAGGCTTTCCAACCCCTGACGGAACTTTCCGACCCTTGAACCTACCAGTTCCTTGTCATGGCTGAGCACTGACTCGATGATGACGAGCAACATCTCAGAGCTGAATGGCTTGGTGATATAGCGGATCGCTCCTTCCTTAAGCGAATCTATCCTTTCCTCCATTGAATCCCGGGCAGTAAGGAAAATGAGGGGGATGGGGGTATCTTTGAAGAGCAGCCTGACCTCCTTGAGGAACGCATGACCATCCATAATGGGCATCATGATGTCGCTGATGATCAGGTCAACCTTGTGCTGTTCCAGTATGATCAGCCCTTCTCTGGCAGACGCGGCCTGGACCACCTGGTAGGAGGGCTGCAAGATCGATTGGATGTAGGAGCGCAAATCATTGTTATCCTCCAGCACCATGATGGTTGGAAGCTTGGTATCCCGTTGAACTTCAGCAGAGGGCAAGCTGGAGAAATCAGAAAGGTATAGAGGAGCTAGGGACGAAGAGGCCTTTATCCTCGATTGTCTGTATTCAACGATAGAGGAGGGGAACACCAGGGTAAAGGTACTCCCTTTCCCGAGTGAACTCTCTAGGGTTACAGCTCCACCGTAACCCTCCATGATATGCTTAACCAGAGGAAGCCCGAGTCCCGTCTGCATGGAGGCTGAGCCATATTCGACAACCTCAAATTGCTCGAAGATTTTCTGCATATTTTCCTTAGCCACACCCCTGCCACTGTCAGAGACAGCAATAAGCAGGTTACTTTCGTCGTCAGCCTTGACAATAACCTTAATAGTCCCACCAGCGGATGTGTACTTCAAAGCATTGGAAAGTAGGTTCATGACCAGAGATTCAAAATCTTCTTGGGATACCTTTAGAGCAAGTTCGGATTGCTTTGGCTGATGTGCATAGGTTAGGTATATCTGTTTTTCCTCCGCTATGGGAAGGAACTCCTGCACTATGATCGACAATGTCTGCTCTAATGCAATGGGCTCTTCAACGCTCTGGTTGCGATTTCGTTCCAACCTAAGCATATGGTTTACCTGCCTGAGAAGGATAAGGCTATTGCGTTCGATGGCTGCAAGGTAGATATCGGCGTTTTTAAGAGAATCACCATATACCCTATTTCGCAACTGGTGGATTATTCCCAGGATGATGGTGAGAGGTGTGCGCGTTTCATGGCTCATGTTCAGGAAAAATCGTGTCCGCTCCTCATGCAAAGCAATAAGCTGAAGGCGTTTTGCTTCAGAGCTCTGTTGCTCCAGCTTGATACGATTGTATCTGTTGCCTGTGGCAAGGGAGAACAAGACTGCTTGCAGTGAGAGTCCAATGGGTTGGTTATACTGCATCAGGAAGGTGGCAAAGGCTTCATGGCTCTGCATGAAGCTGAAGATATTCAACGCATTCACTGAGGTAATGAACGCAGGGGGAATAAAGGCGATAAGCAAGAGGATTGCCTCTGTCCTCATCCAGGAGATTGCCCTGATGATTGTATAAAGGAAGATGATTGTTGTATAGAATACGAACAGCTCCCGCATGAAGTTGAGCGTGCTGTGCAAAGCATGTGCTGAAGGAAATAGCGCCTTGAGGAAAAAGAACATGATCGTATAGCCAGCGATGACCAGGATGGACACTTTATTGCATAGGGAAATTTTTGGAGCATGTTCGGATAGTGAGAAGAATTTTTCAAAGAAGAGCAGGAAGGTTATGAACAAAAGGTGGGTAATCAGGGTGACGCGGTTGTAGGTGAGGGAGAATAGGAAACGGTCATAGGAAGAAAAGGTCTGCAAGATTAAAAGCAGACACATGATGACTGCAAAGTAGACGAACATCAGCTCTTTTGTGGAGATTGCCAAAAACAGTGTGTACAGCAGAAGGCCCAACAACACCCCTATGGCCAGGATGCCAATGACGAAAGCACCATTGTTGGTGGAGGCATACTTAGGCACGATCAAAGAAGAGGCAGCGCACACAGAAGGGGAAGCCATGATCATCAGCGTCAGCATGGCTGTTTTCCAAGACGTAATCCTTGAGACAATGGTAGCTATGGATTCCTCCTCGGTGTCTAGAAGAGTATCACGGGAAAAGAGGAATCGTAAAGGCAGTGACAGGAGGCTATGGAGGAAAATGTAAGGTACGCCTCTCTTGTGCAGAGAGGCGTACCGGGACTCTTACCACGTCAAGGCAAGGTTGCGTCCCAATGATTTGACATGAACCGTGTAGGAATCAGAGCCATCGAGGGTAATGGAGGACCCAGGCACGGTAACGCTTTGTAGTGTCACCACCTTGGAACTCACTTCATTTGGATAGATGAGGTCACCCTCACTCAGGCTTTCCGAACGGTCCATGTCAATGATCACAACAGCATAATACGAGCCAGAGCTAACCTTCTGAATAGTTGAGCTTATAGTACCAATGTCTACGGTTGCCATCTTGAAGAATACAGGATTGAGGGTATGGTCCAGGCAGAGGGTATTTTCTAGAAACAAGGCTATGAAAGCACTTTTTCCTGTAGCCGATGAAGGGGTGTTGTTCACCGTTACCCCCACATCATAGTTTGATACTGTCTCGAACACATACTGCTCTTCTGTCACCTTTGACGGATAGGACTTGTCATCTTCCACTGCTATTGCCTTCAATACAGTATCGCCTGATATGGGAATGGCTGCGGTATATTTTGTCGATGCGGCTGTAGGAGTACTGCCATCGGTTGTGTAGTAGATGGTCGTATGCTCATCGGAGGGTCTGCCCTGATTGGTGATGGTCGCCTGTACCTGTGAGGTAAATGGACCCTCTTCAGCAGAAGGCGTAATTTTTGGTGCAAGGGCATAGACTTCACAGTACGGGATATTGCTTGCACTTAGTTGGAATTTATCGAGTCTGAACCGCAGATCTGTCTCCAATCCATGCTCATCCGATTGTGGACCGTAGAACCCCCGCTGTATTGGCACAGGGCCATTGGGGTCAGTCCCCCATCCCCCGAAATCATCTACTCCTACCTTCGGAGCGAAACAGAGAATCCGTTTCTCAAAATCTGCTGCACCTATGGCAGCTCCACCACCCCAAGCTCTTCCCAAGCAATCCTCCCCATACTGAATGGTAACCTGTATTTCAAGCTTAACTGCAATTTCAACAATTGAATCGTGCAGGTAGGTTGGAGAACTTGCTGATGGAGGATCATAAGTATACGCCGTCCAAGTATCGCTGGGATACCTTCCCCCGATCACACAGATTCTTCCCATGGAGAGATCCAACAGCGTAGGATAATTATCGGTATAGATCGGTATAGTTCCACTGGGCGTAAGTGTCCTGAATATCTGCGTGTCATCATAGATATTGCTGACAATGCCACTGTCATATGCATAGACCCCAAAATAGTCAGTCATACGGGACCTGCTGACAACATCAAGACGGGTGTCACTATAGATAACACAGGACATGTCCCCGGACCCAAGATGGTCATCGCTCTCATAGTAGACGAGGTTTGCCCCCTCTGATGTCCGTATGGTTGACCCGTCTGCAGATGTAAGGGCAGTGCTTAAGTTGGGATCACTGTGGTTGTAGGTGCTAAACCCTCCGGGATTGGCATCATTTTCCAGATAAGGCCTCAGGTAAGGATTTACCGGGTCATTTCCGTTGAACAAGGAATTTGATGCCACCCAGTATATGCATGCTAGGGAGGCAAGTGGGCGCTTGTCCTCATTTGGTGCTTCAAAGGTACACCAGGAATTAGGACCATAATCAACAAGGAAGGTGGGTACAGCCTTTGCATTGTACGTATAGGTCCCTACATAATCCTTCATGATCCCATGGTCGTTTACCTGGTCATATCCTGTTACTGTCGTAGGTGTTCCTGTGTCGGTGACTTGGGGTACAGAGCTGCCATCAAAGGAATCAGGGCCATCACCATGCTTGAGGTATGCCCATTGCCATCCCTTGTCGGGGCTATCGCCTTCCCTATTTACCACGAGGTCCCCAGCTTTGAAGGCTCCCATATCGTTGTAGTAGAGCCTTATCGAGCCATACCCATTGAATGTGGCCTCATAATACACCAACTCATATGCAACGCCGCAGTATGGCACTCCTGTAGGGGGAACAGTATTAACGACAACAGTGAAGCTGGTGTCACCCTTCAAGTCAAAGATAGCCAAGGTGTCGTCAGTGACATCAGCTGCTGTCCCATTGGTACCATCATAGATGACGAAAGCGTTGGTTTTTACCTGTGTCGAGGTGATAGGGGTGCTTGCGTCAACATACACATCGAAACTCAGCATGCTGTTCTCATCTACAGGATTGTCAGGATAATGGGAACTGTTGAACCCAGGAAGCTTGGTCATGGTGTTCGCCCGATACGCGCTAAGCGCCTCAGAAGCCCAGGCATCGGTGTTTTTCTTCCCATAGATACCTTTTGTACCAATATCAAGGACGACTGAGTCAGGTATCAGGGCGATGTAACGGTAGGCCACCTTAAGAGCATCGGCTTCGATGGTGAGAACAAAGTCAGTTTCTTTTGTAATCCAACGTGAGGTGAGACCTCTGCTTCCAGCATCCGGATCAAGCTCAACTGCCTTGAATGAGGACTGTCCATCGGGAGGGGTCGGTTTGGTCCAGACAAACTGAGGCGGGGAATCTCCACCTCCACTACCTCCGTCATCACCGGGGGATGATCCGTCCTTACATCCGATCAGGATCCCTAGCACCATAAGAAATACAAAAATATAGACCTTCTGTATCTGCATACCAATGCCCTCCTCTATCCATAATCAGTATGTATGGAGGATGCAAAGCCTACTAGGGTGAAGAAATACCTAATTGCATAGGTAATGCTACCTAGGCAATGCAACTAGGCAAATAGTAGGTGTACGAGTTCATACAACCCCTTTGGAATAGGAAATACCAAGAAAATCAAAGGAATATGGGGGGATTTCCCCATTTCAATACCCAATGCACGAGCATATCCCCTTGAACAATCATCCCAAGATGGTACACTACTAACCAAGAACATGTTTTTTTTTATCAGAAGGAGCTAACCATGACGGAAATGGAACAGAGTAATAAACAGAGTATGAAGCATACCATTGAAGTGGCAACCGGTCGCCAAGAGGCAGACCTTTGCATCACTGGGTCCCACATACTTGATGTATATAATAAAGAATGGTTTTCAGCTGACCTGCTCATAGCCGATGGAATAATCTGTGGATATGCCAAAAGCGGGGAAGGCCGTGGCAAGGAGGTCTTTGATGCCAAGGGCAAGTACCTCCTTCCTGGCTTTATCGACGCCCATGTCCATATAGAATCCTCCCACAGTACCCCGGAGGAATTCTCCAACTTGGTTGTCCCCTGTGGCACCACTACCGTCGTGGCAGACCCTCATGAGCTGTGCAATGTCACAGGCCTTGCGGGTCTCGACTATATGCTGGCGGCAACCGAAGAGACAGCGTTGCAGGCCTTCTTCATGGTCCCTTCGTGTGTCCCCGCTACCGAGTTTGAACATAGCGGAGCTGTCCTTCATGCTCCGGAGATAGCCAAGCGCATCGGACATCCTAGGGTTTTGGGTCTTGGGGAGATGATGGACTACCCCGGGGTCATCGCGGGCAGTGACATGGTGGTGGATAAGATACTGGAAGCAAGAAAGGTCGGGAAAATTATCGATGGGCACAGTCCTGCAATCTCTGACTCTGACCTTGATGCCTATGCTTCCACAGGCATCAGGACCGACCATGAGTGTGAGAGTGCAGAAGAGCTGCAAAGTAGGGTTCGTCGTGGCATGTATGTCATGCTCCGTGAAGGTTCGGCGTGTAAGAATGTGTTGGGACTGCTTGGTGGAGTGACCTCGGCAAACAGCAGACGGTGTCTTTTCTGCACCGATGACCGCCAGCCCAAGAGCATACTGGAGGATGGGCATATCAATAATAATGTGCGCATTTCTGTCGCGGATGGACTCGATCCCATCGAGGCTATCTGTATGGCGACGGTCAACAGCAGCGAATGCTACAACCTGAGGGACAGGGGTGCAATCGCCCCTGGTATGAGGGCTGATCTGGTGCTTTGTGACAACCTTACAGACTTCTCGATGAGTCGCGTCTACATCGGAGGGGAGTTGGTTGCCCAGGATGGAAAGATTCTCAGGCCTGTTTTGGCACAGTACGATGAGCGGGTAGCGCCTAAGATGCAAGTCAAGGATTTTTCTGTTTCCGCACTATCCCTTCCTTTGCAAAGTTCACACGTGCGCATCATCGATGTCATTCCCGGTGGCGTCGTCACCGGAGCAGGGGAGGCCGAGGTCTCTGTTGTGCAGGGAGCGTGGGTCCATGACCCTGAAGTGGATATCATCAAGCTGGCCGTCATCGAACGACACAAGGGAACTGGGAATGTTGGTGTAGCCCTTATCCGGGGCCTTGGACTCAAGGGAGGGGCCATAGCCTCCTCAGTAGGCCATGACTCGCACAATATCATTGTAGCAGGTGACAACGACCAGGATATGGTTGCAGCTGTAGAGTACCTCATAGGCATTGGAGGAGGGATGGCCTTGCTCAAGGAAGGTAAAGTCCTTGCCTCACTTGCCATGCCTATAGGCGGTCTTATGAGCGACAGGCCAGGCTCCGAGATTGCCAAAGCCTTGGATACATTGCATGAAGTCGGGCAAAGGGAATTTGCCATCAAAGCCGATATCGATGTCTTTACCACCCTCAGTTTTATGGCATTGCCGGTAATACCTGCCTACAAGCTTACCGATACTGGGCTCTTTGACGTGAGGTGTTTTTCACATGTCCCTCTGGAGCTTAATAGATAATGGTCTTTTCCCCAATCGTGCATACAGTCATTTCAGTATCATAGAGGGTGGTCAGCACTTCACTGGTGACCACCTTCTCCTTTTCCCCAAAGGCGATCAGCTTGCCACCCTTGAGCATCGCCACATGGGTGGCAAGCTCATAGGCAAACTGGGCATCGTGCGTGGTGAAGATGATAGTCTTTCCCTGTTCATGCAAGGAAGCAAGTATATCAAGGACCTTTCTCCTGTTGGCAGGATCAAGGGCGGAGGTAGGTTCATCAAGGAGGAGGACCTTGCTCTCTTGGGCAATGGCACGGGCGATCAGGAGTAACTGGCCTTCACCCCCTGAAAGGGAGGTAACCGACCTTTGGGCAAACAGAGAGAGACCCACCATGTCCAACGCTTCGTAGGCGATATGCACATCCTTATCGGTAGGGGAGGCCATCTCAGCGAGATAGGGGGCCCTGCCAAACAACGTGTAATCAAGCAGGGTGAAGGAGAAGTTGTAGTGCTCACTCTGGGGAACCAGGGCTATATTCCTTCCCAGTTCCTTTCTGCCGTATTCCTTCAGAGGTTTTCCGAAAAGCGTTATGGTGGGGGAGCTCTTCCACCCGAAAAGCAGATCCATCAGGGTGCTTTTTCCTGCACCGTTTGAACCCAGAAGCGCTAAGGTGGAGTGTTCCTCCACTTCAAGGGAGATAGCACAGAGGGCTCGGGTTCCACTGGGATAGGTAAAGCTGAGGTCCTCGATCTTGATCGCTGTCATGCCTTGCCCTCCTGGTGCTTGAGCGAGAGGATCACCATGAATATGACCGCTCCGATAAAGCTGGTGAGCAACCCTATGGGAATCTCTGTTGGCAGGAGTGTCCTTCCTACCGTGTCACACAAAAGGAGGAAGAGCGAACCCATCACCATGGCTCCGGGAAGGGCTGCCTTGCTGTCAGAGCCGAAAAGCTTACGGGCTAGGTGTGGCATGATAAGGCCGACCCATCCTATGAGACCGGTCAGCGATATGGTCAGCGTCGTCCCTACAGTGGCAACCACCAGCAATACAGTCCTGTCCAGCTTGGGATTAAGTCCTACCGAGTAGGCACTCTTCTCCTGCAAGGAGAGTAGGTTCATCCTCCAGCGGTAGCTGAACAGGATACCAAGACATACGAGGACTATCGGCATGACCGTAAGAATCTGCTTCCAGTTGCTATTCCAAAGGCCTCCCATCATCCAGAAGGTGATATCCTGCAGATCCTTTGTGGGTTCAGCAACCAGCTTGACCACCCCAAGGGCAGAGGAGAAGATTGCCGAAACGGCAATACCGGAGAGCACCAGCCTGAGCAGCCACCCTCCAAAACGGAATCGCTTAGCCAAGAAATAGGAAGAGGCAAGGGCAAGCAGCCCAAAGAAGGTGGCACTTATCTGCACCATTGCAGAGCTGTTAGTCCCGGCAACGATGACCAGAGCCGCTCCAAAGGCCGAACCCTGGCTTACCCCAAGGAAGCCCGGCTCAACCAAAGGGTTTGAGAAGAGCATCTGGAAGGTGAAGCCCGCGGCACTGAGTATTGCCCCTGCTATGATGGCAAGCAGAATCCTGGGAAGACGAATATTAATCATGATGTTTCTCATCATCATGTTTGTCCCAAGGTCGTTGGGGAAGGTGATGCCTCCCTTGGGATACCTTCCTGCAAACAGGAAGAGCACAGAGAGCAAAAACAAAAGCGTGA
The DNA here is from genome assembly GCA_016342655.1 of Sphaerochaeta sp. Classification (GTDB taxonomy): domain Bacteria; phylum Spirochaetota; class Spirochaetia; order Sphaerochaetales; family Sphaerochaetaceae; genus Sphaerochaeta. The sequence continues at coordinate 9,046 of JAEINL010000014.1, forward strand.
GCAGAAGCAACAGGACAACCCTGTTGCGCCTTTGCTCGCTACGATAGGAAAGCTGTGTGTTCATTAGCGCTTGTTCACTGCAAGCGAGGCATTGAAGCGTCCGACAAGGTAGTCGAGCTTTTCTGCTTCCCTGATGCTATACATTTCCGTGTAGAAGGAACGAACCTGCTCCTGCATATCCATTTCGGGGAAAAGCTGGGGATACAGGTCCTTTACCATCCACTCGGTACCGAGAATCCAGCTGGAAACCGGCTGCATATAGCTCATCACATCAGCAGGAGCCGCCTTGACCTGATTGTTCTTTACTGCATCCAAACCAGCCCAGAGGGATGAGCTGTAGATTTCTTCGATAAAGAGTTGCGTAGGGCTTTTGTAGCTGACAATGTAGATGACCTGGGGATCCCAAGCCGCTATCTGTTCGAAGGAGACGGTGGACCATCCGCTGGATGCGGTATTGGCACCCTTCCATACGGCATTGGCCCCCACCTGATCGACCATCCAGCTCTGCATCCAGCTATCGGGGGCGATCTTGAAGGAGTTTGTATTGTCACTGCTCACTCCCTGAAGGAGCAGAACTCTAACTTTTTGTTCCTGCCTGAGTGACCCTACCTTGTCTGTGATATGCTTGAGCCGGCTCTCATAGAGGGAGAGAATCTCCTTTGCACGGCTTGTGTTCTTCAACAGCTTCCCCAGTTCAGTGATCTCACTTTGCCACTGTGCATAGGTTTCGAGGTTCATGGTAAAGTTAGCCACTCCCAGCTGATCGAGTTTCTTGGCTATCGACTCATAGTGGGTAGCCTTGAGCAGAACCAGTTCTGGATTCTTTGAAGCTATCTCCTCAACGCTTGCGCTCTGGGAAAATCTTGGTTGGTCATCCAAAGCAGGACGGAGCAAGGAAAAGAAGTCTCCAAGGCCCTGGTCTGTCTTGGAAAGTTGCAATTCCATGGTTTCTACCTCTGGGAAGAGAAAGAGAGCATTTGCCGGCATGACCGCAGCTTTTCCAGCCACCATGATGGATGTGGGTTTTTCAGAGAGCAGGAGTGTCCTGCCATTTGCATCGGTTGCGCGGTAGAAATCGCTACTTTGCATCTGTTTCTCTGCCGTCCCTTGGGCGAACAAGGATAGGGAGAGGGCTAGTATCAATAGGACAAGGAATGATTTTTTCATGAAGAAGCTCCTTAGATTGTTGCGAATGGTTGCAGTTTACCATTGTATTTGTATAAATGCAATCGCATTTACCTAATTGGCCCTGCTGTTTTCTCCTTGATACCTTCCCCTATTCAGTTTACTGTATACGTACCATAACAAAGAGGGTACCAAATGGATGGCAAACGCATTCAAGATGATATACAAAGGCTGAAAACAAGTTCTATCAAGGTATCAGGCAGTAGCGAAATGGTTCGCAATGCCCTGTTACGCTCAATTTCTGAAGGGCTTACCAAGGACTGGTCTCTGATCGCATCAGCAAACCAGGAAGATCTGGCACAAGCAAAGGCCGGACATCTGCGTGAGGCTCTTATCAAGAGGCTTGTCTTTGACGAGGATAAACTCGCTTCAGTGCAAATGGGCCTGGAGCAGGTTGCAAGACTAGACGATCCGATCGGTGAGGTCCTTGAGCGCAGGCTCCTTGATCAGAACCTGCTCCTTGAACGGGTCAGCTTCCCCATCGGGGTCATCGGCATGATTTTCGAGGCACGACCCGATGCCCTGGTGCAGATAGTCTCCCTCTGCCTAAAGAGTGGCAACGGCATTATCCTAAAAGGGGGCAAGGAGGCCTTTAGGACGAACACTGCCCTTGTCGCTTCCATCAAGAAAAGCGCACAATCCTCCCCGTTAGGTGAACACTGGCTTACCCTTCTGGAAAGTCATAGCGATGTAAGCTCCATGCTGAAGATGGATGATGCTATCGACCTGCTGATCCCAAGAGGTTCGAATGCCTTTGTTCGCTACGTCATGGACAACACCCACATAGCGGTACTCGGCCATGCCGATGGCATCTGCCACATGTATGTGGATGAGCGTGCTGACCTGCAAAAAGCTGTTGCCTGTGCTGTAGATTCCAAGATACAGTATCCTGCTGCCTGCAATGCCATAGAGACTCTTTTGGTGAACAGGAGCATTGCAACACAGTTTTTGCCCCTCGTCGCCTCGGCTTTACAAGAGAAGGGTGTCATCATCCATGGTGATGAAGCCACCTCTTCTCTAGTACCCTGCACCCCCTATAAGGAGGGTGACTATGCAATAGAGTACCTAGCCCTTGAACTGAATATCAGGGTGGTGGAGGACCTCGATCAGGCATTGGAACATATTTCCCTCTATGGCTCAAAGCATACCGATGCCATCATCAGTGAGGACAAGGCATCCATCAGGTGCTTTATGCGCGAGGTTGATTCTGCTGATGTCTTTGCAAACTGTTCGACACGTTTTGCCGATGGGTTCCGCTTCGGCCTTGGAGCTGAGGTGGGCATCAGTACAGCAAAGATTCATGCCCGTGGTCCTGTGGGCCTGTCTGGTCTCATGAGCAGCAAATGGCTGCTCAGTGGAGATGGTCAGACAGTCTCTGCCTACAGTGGCACAGGGGCGAAGCCGTTCCTGCATACAGAACTGGGCTGCGAAGGCTCTAGCCTTGTAGAAGGGGAATTGGTATGAAACGCGACCTCTCCTCAATTCATAGGGTAGTGGTGAAGGTTGGTACGAACCTACTCTCCACCAAAGATGGCATTGATGAAGCGTGTATCGACAAAATAGTCGAGCAACTTGTCAATCTGCAGCAAAAGGGTCTGCAGGTCTTGCTGGTAACCTCAGGGGCTATCGGGATGGGCGCTAGGGAGCTCAAGCTCACCACCTCTGTCACGCAGATCGCTATGCGTCAGGCCTGTGCCTCGATAGGCCAGCCCCTTCTTATGAGCAGTTATCGAAGGGCATTCAAGAAGCACGGGGTGGTCTGCTCCCAGATATTGCTTACCCGCAAGGAGATGAACAACCGCCACACCTATGTGAATCTCAGAAACAGCATTTTTACCCTATTGGATTTGGGCGCTGTCCCTATCTTCAATGAGAACGACACCGTAAGCACTGCTGAGATTGGTTCAGCATTTGGCGACAATGACCGTATGAGTGCAATGGTTGCCAGCAAGATAGATGCGGACCTTCTTATCATCCTCACTGACATCAGCGGTCTCTATACCTCTGATCCCAAGAAAAATCCTGACTCTGTCCTGATAAAGGACATAGAGGTTCTCGATGATGAGATACTTGCCTATGCAGGCGGGGCAGGCAGTCTCTTCTCCACCGGTGGGATGAAGACCAAGTTGCTGGCAGCTAAGATCGCAGCCGTTGGCGGCTGTGGTTCGATCATAGCCAGCGGGTATGAGCCAAATGTTCTGGTGCGTCTGATGGAAGGCGAGGAGCTTGGTACCTTTATCCATGCAAAGGCAAGGAGAAGCCAGCGTGAGCGTTGGCTCCTCAACAACTCTCACCTAGGCTCGATCATTGTCGATGAAGGGGCAAAACAGGCCCTGCTTTCTAGCAAGAGCCTCCTGCCCAAAGGGGTTGTGCGCGTTGAAGGTGGTTTTGAGGCGGGCGATGTTGTTGAAGTCTGCACCCTTGATGGGAAGGCTTTTGCCAAGGCAGCCCCCTACTTCAACAGTACCGAGATTGCAAGAATTGCCGGCCATGAGAGCCGTGACATCATAGGGTTGTTAGGTGGTGGACATAAGGACGTACTGTTCCGTCCGGAGGATTTGGTGCTGCTTTCCGATGACGAATAACTACAGAATCTACAGAAGACGCCTCGATCTTGGATCGCGGATAAACCAGCTGCACAGCACCGAGCAGCTGGCCATCGGCATCCTTGATAACGGTACGAGCGAACAGCTCTGTGAGAACCTTAGTTGGTATGTCAGTAATATGAACTATTCCCTGCATGTGGTCACCCAGGAAGGCAGATATGACATGCCAGCGATGCAGGATGCATACAAGGAGGTCACGTTCCTGGTATTTCCCTCCTCTTCGCTTACCGGTGAGAAAATCAATGCAGTGGCTAATGAGTGTCAGACCAGCTACTTCCTTATCGTACGAAGTGATCTGGTACTGGTTCGTTTTGATGGGGCCGCCCTTTTTTCCCTCATGAGGGAGAAAGAGGCTCCTGCTGCTCTTGCCTCCCTGATAGCCAACAGGGACAAGGAGATTGTACCGACCATACGATCGCCCCATCTGGTGGAGCGCCGGCTTGACCCCCGTTCCCATTTCCCCACCCTCAATACCCCCGGGGGGCAGAATACCCTCTATACGGTCATGGCTCTGGGAATGTATGACCGGGCTCTTTTTCAACGCTTGCGCGGGTTCGATGAGAAGATCCACAGTGAGTACTTCCAGATCCTCGATTGGGGCATACGGTGTTACCTGTTGGGACATACCGTGAAAGCCACAGGTCATCTGCTGATGCAATTTACTGACCGCCAATCCATTATTGAGGATCGCAGTGAGCGTGAAGGCTTCAAGCGCTGTTATACCAAGGCCCTTTCCATACAACAGATCAAGGGCAAAAACCTTATTCGTACGTATAAGGGCTTTGTCGATAAGGATGCCCTGTCTGATGAGGTGAAAAAAAGGTTGCTCTGGTTGCAAAAGACCGATTTTTTCCAATTGCTGGAGCATTGGGAGTTCCCCCCCGAGGTGTCGCCATGAACAGAGGGGCCCTCATAGTCCTCATTCTGCTACTCACCCTCTGCCCGGTGAGCGCAAAGCAGGACCCTTTCTCCTATCCTATGTCGACGGTCATCCTCGATGCCGGCCATGGAGGAAGGGATCCGGGGGCAAGCGCCTCCTACAGCTTTACCGATGGGGTGGTCAATGAGAGTGATCTGGTTCTGGATATTACGAAGAGGGTCTTTGCACTGCTCTCTATCGAACAACCCTCCCTGAATCTGGTGATGACCCGCCTGGATGATACCTATATATCCCTTGCAGAACGATCAAAAATTGCCTATACCACAGCCCTCGCTCCCCAGAGCAGTCCACTCTTTGTTTCAATTCATATCAATAGTGCCCAGAGCCGTGAAGCGACAGGTTTTGAGGTGCTTACCAAACGTCAGGAAAAACGGGTCACCTTCCTTGATGAACATACCCCCATACAAAATATCCCTCTGTTCGCCCCCTTCAGTGCCTTGGAATTGAATCGGTTGCTCAACCAACGAAATTTATTTGTGGCCAAGACCTTTGAGGATGTACTCTCATCTGGGATGAACACCAGCCGTAACAGGGGGATTAAGGAGAGGGACCTGTATGTGCTCAATGCAAGCAGAATCCCTTCGGTACTGCTGGAGCTGGGCTTCCTGTCCAATGAGGATGAGGCACGAAACATTACCTCGCCAGCCTGGAGACAGCAGGTTGCCTTTGCTATTGCAAAGGCTGTAATCTCATGTATGTAGGAGTTGTCTATGGAAAACTATGATCGTAAGAAACTGTATAAAACCATCTATGCCCCTAAGACAGAGCCTTCGTTGGTTATTGTAGAAACTTGCCCCTATATTGTGGTGGAGGGTGAAGGATCTCCTCTTGATGAGGCCTACGATGAGTCAATTGAACTCTTGTATGCGCTGAGCTATATGCTGAAGATGGGATTCAAGGACGAAATTTGGTATCGGAAGTTCGTGGTTTCTCCCCTGGAAGGGCTGTGGAGTGCAGTGGAAGTGGAGAATCGTGACTCCTGGCGTTGGGCAAGCATGATAGCCCAGCCTCCGTTCATCACCGAGGAGATCTTCACCAAGGTAGCAGAGAGGTGTAGCTTCGCTAAAGGCATCAATGTGAAGGATGCCCATTTTGAACGCATCGAGGATGCCCTGTGTGTCACCATGATGCACGTTGGGCCGTATGAGAATGAAGACCGTTCCTTCGATATGATGGACCGGTTTTGCCTGCAGAACAAGTTGCAAAGAATTGATGCTACGCACCGGGAGATATATCTTTCGAACCCTAAGAAAACAGAACCGGAGCACCTCAAGACAGTGCTCCGATACGGGGTAGAACGAATTTAGAGCTCAGAGAATACCTAGAGAAGGTGATTACGAACAAGGCTGATAACAAACCAGAAAATGTGGTGGTGGCTGTTGCTGCCTTGCAGAAATCAGATAAAGTCCTATTGGGGACTTCTTTTCCAAAGGATGCTTTCTTGCATGCATCAATAGTGAAATGGTTACATTTCTTCTGGGTAGGATTGGATTTGATTGTACAAGGGAAATGTTTGAAAATGATGGCAAGGCCCAGGAGTTCAAGGAGAGAAAGCTGTATGATATTGAGGAGAGGCGTAAGCAGCAAGACGACTTTGCTGTTCACCACCAAATGGCATCATGCAGGCACCTACCTTGGTTGTGATCACAGATGGTGTTGTTAAGAGCTACACCAATGCCTCTGCGATCAAAGGCTTCTCTGAGAAGGTCTGCTGAGACAAAAGAAAAAGAGAGAAGGTACAAAGTTTCATTGAGACAAGAATAAAGCCCGAGCAATCGCCCGGGCTTCTTTCTATACATGATTAGAAGTGGAAATTCTCAATGTGAAGTCCTAAAATCCTATTTGTGGTACTTTAGATCTTAAATAGAGAATATTTTTCCTCTAAAACAAGGAGGTTCCAACCATTTATGCCAAATAACGACCAAATATGCCAAGCCTATTGCATTTATTTTAGAACAAATTACTATATGGGTAGGATTTGTTTATCTTGCACAATTTCAATCCTGGGAATGCAACTAAATCTAAATCTATTTCTCTGTCATTCATTCCCCAACGAAGCGAGAGTAGTGGAAGCATGTTTCCATTACCGAGCGAGTGCTGGGAAAGCAAGGTGAGATACGTGAGCCCCTTGGCTCTGAAAAGGAGGCAACGCCTCCTCTTTCCAGGGCTTGCCCTGGGGTATTGATACCTTTCATTTTCATTGCCTTGGAATGCCAAGGCAATAGTTGTATCTCTTGGAGGTCGTGATGTCTAAAAAAGTTCGTATATTGGTGTGCTTCGGGTTTTTCCTAGTGTCTATGTCATATGCCTTCGCATCGGAACAATCCGTGAGCATACTGATCAGGCCTGCTTCAGAAACGATTCAGGAGATTCACTATCAGGTGGGGCCTATGCCGGACAAACCTTGGCAGAGTGCACCCCCATCAGGTACTACCCTAGTGCTGAAAGATTTTGAAAGTGAGACAGAGTTCCTGTTTCTCCAGCAAGCTGTGGCAGAAGACACCTGGAGCGACACCTACGCATACCAATACGACTATCTCCAAGGGAGATGGTCGCTCTTTGTTCCCAAGCAAGAACTCAAGCAAATAAGCAACACCTCCCTTGATGTGAAGGGCTACGGCCTGCTTCCCACAGGATGCAGCAGCGACTTCTATTCGTACCTATTGGGTGGAGGAGTCCAGGCCAATATCTCCTTGGGGAAATTGCTAGGGTATACCGGCCTTACCTTCAGCAAGGGACCACCGAAGAATGCCTGGGTCAAGAGCCAGCAGGATGTGGCTCTGGCAATAGGTATGGGGTATCCGATCCCCCTGTCAGAAAAGGTCGAGTTTATACCTGAAGTTGGCTATGGGGTCATATTCCACTTGCTGGATGCGGATTTTGACAAGGACGGGACCTATAAGCTTGAGTTCTTCATAGACCAGCAGGTCAGGCTGGCCCTGTATGTTACGTATGCACTCAATGAGAGATACAAGCTTTTCCTTGCTCCCCTGGGAGTGCTTTTCTTTGAGAAAGACGATTTCGGGATCATGTACGGATGCCAGGCTGGCCTCCGAGTCTCCTTATAGGTGGATGGTATGAAAAAACATATGCATAAGAATATTTCGATGTTGCTGTTGGTACTGGTGAGTATCCTGTTTGTCTTTGTCGGATGTAGCGACATGATGGCTATGGCAGCGTTGGTGGAGAAAAGCTACACGGTGACCTTTGACAGCCAAGCGGCTACAACCGATCCAGATTCGACAATCAAGACAGTAACAAGTCCGGCAACTACGATTGACGGATTGCCGACAGCACCGGAAAAGACCGGCTATATCTTTGACGGGTGGTTTACAGAAGGATCAGGCGGTGGAACTGAGTTTACAGCAAGTACGGAAGTACCAAGAAATATAACTGTATATGCGAAGTGGCGACTACCCACAACTGGCGATATTGGTCCTGCGGGGGGATACATATTCTACGACAAAGGCACTTTCAGTGACGGATGGCGGTATCTGGAAGCGGCCCCTTCGGATATCATGCTGGGGGCATCTGATAACAAACACATCTTCGGGTATTACCGGACGGCCGTGGATGGGCCATCAGTCCTAATAGGAACAGCGACAGGCATAGGGACAGGGAAGGCGAACACTGCAGCCTTGGTGGGAGCGATGAAGGAGACGGCATACACAACAAATGATTCCAACATAACCACAACGACAGGGGAGTATGCAGCAAGGCTATGCTACATCCATAAGGTAGGGGAGTACGAGGACTGGTTCCTGCCCTCGAAGGATGAGCTGAACCTGATGTATCTAAATCTCAAGAAAACCAATGTAGGGGGTTTTTCTGACCTCAGCTACTCGAGTTCCTCGGAGGCCTTCGCGCACTTAGCGAAACTCCAGTTCTTCGGCACTGGGGCCCAGCTCAGCTACTCTCGGGACGGCGAAATCAGGGTCAGGCCTGTGCGGGCTTTCTGATGAGCTATTTACCAATTCAACTATTAGGGGAGGGTGCAGGGGGTGGATGCCCCCTGCTGAATCGAGATGGCATTATATTATGACCTACCGGTTACAGGTATTTAAAGATGTTTACACTCTTGTGCAAGAAGAGTTTTTATATACACAGGAGTTCCCTCGTGAGTATAAATATACACTGGGTCAGGATATGAAAAGAGATGCTATTCAGCTAGTAAGGAGTATTTATAGAGCCAATAAAGCAAAAGATAAAGTTGTTTCATTTGGAAACATTTTTAGACGATTTTGAGTTGCTGAAATTTGAGATACGCCTAAGTGTGGATATGAAAATATTGGCAATGAAAATACTCTCCATCCCTGTTGGTTGCGGCGGGGTTCTTCAGTCTGCTCTTTCAAGGACTTTCAAAATTTAATTTTACGTAACGTTTGAATCGTTCGAATAGCAACTCCAAGGGTTCCTACAGGTTAATCAGCTCGAAAATAATGAGTTCGGCTAGGGTGTAATGGGCAGAGGATTTTAGTTTTCTGGGGTCAATGCCTGTTCTCGCTTCAATCCTTTTGAGTTTGTATTGCAGGGTGTTCGGATGGATGTCCAGTTTTTGTGACGCATGCTTGATGGAACCATCCTCATCATACAATACCGTACACCAAATGCTTTCTGCTTACCGAACCCTGATGTTGTCTCCACATCCATCTCTTTAGGAGCGATATGACCAGATGGACATTGGTCAAAAGCTCTGATGCATCCAGCTCCTGCCCGCTCTGTTGTCCTCAGTTTGAGGGACCAGGTCCATGCCGTCTGAGAGCTTCCCAGACCAAGGCTCTTTTGAAGACTCAAGACATTCGCACCGTTTTTTTGAGCGGTGACCCACCAGATTGCCCTGAACCACATTGCCAGTAGGTTGCGGGTATCTTGGAAGATGGATCCAGCACCAACAGAGACTTGGTGGTGGCACTTCGTGCATTCAAACAGAACAGTCTTTACCTGCCCATCAAAGTGAAAATAAGTAATCCCTGGAGTCAGCTTCAGTAGAAAATTCCTTTTCAAATTCTTCCAAGCTCGTTGGATATTGGTACCCCACAGCCATACACTAGCTGTGGGGTATTCCTGAGTCGAGTGGAGACCCAGTAAATATAAATAGCGCTATTTATTAAAATACGAAGCTAAGAATCCCCCCTTTTTCTACTTCTTCTCCCCTATATGTGGTAGTCTAAAGCTTGGAATGATTGTGGGAGACGTGATGCCAGAACTGTTTGACAATAAAACCAAATTACTCAAAGATGACTTGAAGACTACAATCCAAGTAGGTTCCAAGGTGGCTATTGCCGCTTCTTGCTTCTCCTTCTATGCCTTTCAGGAGTTGAAAAAGCAATTGGAAAGTATAGAGGAACTTCAGTTTATATTTACATCACCTACATTTATTTCCGACCAGCCTCAAAAAGAACATAGGGAATTCTATATACCTCGCATCGATAGAGAGAAAAGCGTATATGGGACAGAGTTTGAAATACGTTTGAAGAATGAATTGAGCCAGAGAGCCATAGCCAAAGAATGTGCTTCTTGGGTGAAGAGAAAAGTTCAATTTAGATCCAATATAACAAACGAGAATATGAGTGGATTCATGACTGTTGAAAATACAGGTGCTTCCTATTCCTATATGCCTCTTGCCGGCTTCACTACTGCAGAGCTTGGTTGCGAACGTGGCAATAACACGTATACCCTCATCAATAAATTTGAAGCCCCATTCAGTCAGATTTATCTGAAAACGTTCAATACCGTATGGAATGATTCCAAACGCCTAGAGGATGTTACCCAAAAAGTAATCGATACCATTACCTCTGTGTATGAAGAGAATTCCCCAGAATTCATCTACAATGTTACTCTTTACAATATTTTCCATGAGTTCCTCGAAGATATATCAGAAGATGTGTTGCCGAATGAAGCCACTGGTTTTAAACAGAGTCAAATATGGAATAAGCTGTATAATTTTCAGCAAGATGCTGTGTTGGCAATAATCAACAAGCTCGAGAAATTCAATGGATGCATACTTGCCGATAGTGTAGGGCTTGGAAAGACCTATACGGCATTGGCGGTGATAAAATATTATGAGAACAGAAACAAGTCAGTTTTGGTTCTGTGCCCAAAGAAACTTACAAACAACTGGAATACTTTCAAGAGCAACTATAAGAATAATCCCATCTCTAAAGATCGGTTGCGCTATGATGTTCTGTATCATACTGATTTATCACGATCTGCAGGTGACTCGAATGGTTTGGACCTTAATCGGTTGAACTGGGGTAATTATGATTTGGTCGTAATAGATGAATCCCACAACTTCAGAAATGGTGGAGCTATTGTTAAAACGGGAGAAGAAGAGAAGCAGAATCGGTATCTCAAACTTCTAAACAAAGTAATACGTGCTGGAGTTAAGACCAAGGTTTTGATGCTTTCGGCAACTCCTGTAAATAATAAATTCACAGATCTTCGCAATCAGTTGGCAATCGCATATGAAGGCGATGCTGAACGTATCAATAAGCAACTAAACACTAAAAAAGGGATTGAGGAGATTTTTTCTTCTGCGCAAAAGGCGTTTAATGCATGGACTAAATTGCCCTCAGAGGATCGTACCACCGACTCGTTGTTGACAGCCTTGGATTTTGATTTCTTTGAAGTTCTCGATAGCGTAACGATTGCACGGTCTAGAAAACATATCCAACGGTACTATGATACGACAGATATTGGTCCTTTTCCTACAAGGTTGAAACCGATTTCCTTAAGGCCTTCTTTGACAGGGAAACCTGGAGCCATAAATTTTTCGGAAATTTATGAACAATTGATGGGTTTGAATCTGAGTATTTACGTTCCGTCTCATTTTCTTCAGCCCAGTGCAGTTGCGAAGTATGAGACAAGTGCAGATCCTAGTAAAAAGGGTATAAGCCAGCAAGGTCGGGAGAAAGGAATCAGACACCTCATGAGCATCAATTTGCTCAAGCGTTTGGAAAGTTCAGTGTATTCCTTCAGGCTTACGTTGGAGAGAATCAGCAAGTACATAGATTCAACGCTTGTTACTATCGAATTACATCAAGGGGGTGCTTCAATTACTGAAAATGTCAGCGATTGGGAAGATTCGTTGGATGAAGAAGACCAGGATACTGATTTGTTTACTATCGGCCGACAATTCAAGATTGCTCTATCTGATATGGATATACTATCATGGCAACGTGATTTGCAAGAGGATAAGGACACCCTCGATCTGCTCATTTCCATGGTGAGAGATATCCATCCTGAAGATGACAACAAATTGCAGTCACTACTCTCGTTGATCCAAAAGAAAGTTGAAAATCCAATTAATCCTGAGAATAGGAAAATTCTCATATTTTCCGCCTTTTCCGATACAGCAATATATCTGTATGACAATATTTCTCGGTATGCAAAGGACCAACTTCATAGTAACACTGCTTTGGTCCATGGAAGCGATGGGAAATCAACTGTATCCAGACTTTCTTCTACTTTTGATAATCTCTTGACATGTTTTTCTCCAATCTCAAAGGAAAAAAGCCTTTTGATGCCAAATAATACTGATGAGATAGATATCCTTATTGGAACAGATTGTATCTCTGAAGGTCAGAATCTTCAGGACTGTGATTGTGTAGTCAATTATGATATTCATTGGAATCCTGTACGGATAATCCAACGTTTTGGACGTATTGATAGGATTGGTAGCAAGAATTCCGTAATCCAATTGGTTAACTTTTGGCCTGATCTAGAGCTCGATGAATATATAAATCTGAAAAATCGGGTTGAGACCCGTATGAAGATTGTTAATCTGACTGCTACTGCCGATGACGATGTGCTGAATAATGGAGATAAGGCTGATTTGGAATATAGAAAGAAGCAGCTCGAACGGTTGCAACATGAAGTTGTTGATCTCGAAGAGATGAATGCCGGAATTTCCATAATGGATTTAGGTTTGAATGAATTTCGCTTGGATCTTTTAGGCTATATTTCAACTCATCCCCACTTGGATAGAGTACCCAATGGGCTTCATACCGTTGTACCTGCTTCCAAGGATTTTCCTCCTGGCGTAGTGTATATCCTGAAAAACCTTCATAACGAAGTTAATATTGATAATCAGAACAGGCTTCATCCATTTTATATGGTATATCTTGATATGGCTGGCAAGGTTATTTGCAATCATTTGGAACCTAAAAAAATGCTTGATGATCTTCGCTTATTGTGTAAAGGTTTTGCTATTCCTAACAGTGTGCTTTGTGGCCGATTCAATTCTGAAACAAATGATGGGAAAAAGATGGATGCTTATTCAGAATTGTTAGAGAAAACAATTGCATCGATCATAGACATAAAAGAAACGAGCGATATTGATTCGCTGTTCAAGGAAGGGACTACTACGGCCTTGAAAGGGCAGTATGCAGGGCTTGATGATTTCGAATTGATTTGTTTTTTTGTTGTGAGGTAAGTGATGTTGGCTTTACCCGATTCAACCATATTTGGACGTTCCATTCCCAAAGAGAAATTATTTTCAAATCTTGGGATGGAAAGTTTGATGCGTGCAAACTATAACCGGCGGATTACTTCGATAGTATGGCAACATAAGTTAGCTTCTGAGACTCTTCATATAGCCAAGGGGAATACAGTTCTTGAGATTCAGGTATTTGAGGTCCGTATTCGGGATGTCAAGGATTTTGACTATAGGATTTTGGAATGGATCGATCAGAAGATGCCCCAATATATTTTGTTTGTTCTGACCTGTAAGGGATGGACTCAGCTGGTTTTGAACTACAAGGAGAAAAGCTCTCAAACTTTGCAAGAGTTTAAGGTTATAACTTCGTTTAAGACAAAATGGATGGAGGAAGGAAGTGATTTTACTCTTGATCTTCATGCTTTGGATATGGATTCTCTCTATGCTTCGATTATAGGACAGCTCTCAGAAGGCGAGGTTGAAGCAACCCAGTTCAACGGAAATATTTCCAAAGCTATTGATGTGGCATTGGAAATCAGAAGTTTGGCAAAACAGATTGAGAGCCTGGAAAAAAGAATGAATAGGGAAGTCCAGATAAATAAAAAGTTGGAATACCGCAGACAATTGCTTCCAATGAAAGATAGAATGACTAAGCTCGACCAGGAGAGATACTAGTATGGAAAAGATGAAAATGCAAACCAAAGATCTAATCGAAGAAAATATTGAAACGTTAAAAAACATGTTTTCCGAAGTTGTTACAGAAGGGAGAGATCCAGAGGGTAAGATTCGAGAAGTTATCGATTTTGAACGGTTGAAAGAGATTCTTGGCGACGAAATTTCAACTTCTCCGGAACACTATGAGTTCACCTGGGTCGGAAAAAGAGACGCAAGGCGTTTGGCCGCTACTCCAATCAATAAGACGCTCCGTCCTTGTGTGGAAGAATCAAAAGATTGGGACACAACAGAAAATCTCTATATTGAAGGAGACAACCTTGATGTCTTGAAGCTTCTTCAGGAGAGCTATCTTGGTAAAGTGAAGATGATTTATATCGATCCTCCCTACAATACTGGGAAAGATTTTGTCTACAGGGATAATTTTCATCAATCCCAAGAGGACTGGAAGGAACAGACTACCCTCGTTGATGATGAAAACAACAGGTTGGAAGTGAACCCTGATTCAAGTGGGAGATTCCATTCTGACTGGTGTACCATGATGTACCCTAGGTTGAGACTGGCTAAGAATCTGCTTAGGGATGATGGGGTTATATTCATTAGTATTGATGATGGTGAAGTTGCAAATATACGTAAATTATGTGATGAGATATTTTCCGAAGAAAACTTTCTGGCTCAGATTGTTTGGCAAAAAATACACAGCACAAAAAACGATGCCAAATTTTATTCTAACACACATGAATATATTATTTGTTATTCAAAGAATATTGAAAGAGCTTCTATACGTCTTCTACCAAGAACAGAAAGCATGGATAGTAGATTTAAAAATCCTGATAATGATCTGCGGGGTTCTTGGTCATCTGGAGATCTTGTGGCAAATGGAATACGTTCTACAGGTCATTATGATGTAACCGGCCCAACTGGGCTTCAATTTAATGTCCCAACTGACAAGCATTGGGTCTATTCAAAAGATAATATGATGAATTTGATTGATGAAGGGCGTATTTGGTTTGGAAAGAATGGAGACGCCTTTCCTCGATTAAAACGATATTTGTCAGAAGTTCAACAAGGACGAAAAGCTGATACCTTATGGCTAGCTTCTGAAGTGGGACATAATCAAGAATCAAAAAGGGAAATAAAGTCTTTATTTGATTGTAATGTAGTCTTCGACACACCAAAACCAGTGAGGTTAATCCGTCGATGTATTGACGTTACTCTATCTGATAACGATGTTATTCTTGATTTCTTCTCCGGCTCAGCTACTACCGCTCACTCCGTCATGCAACTCAATGCTGAAGATGGTGGTAACCGCAAGTTCATCATGGTTCAAGTCCCTGAAAAATGTGATGAAAAGTCTGAAGCTTATAAAGAAGGATATCCTACCATCTGTGAGATAGGTAAAGAACGTATTCGCCGCGCAGGTGAGAAGATTAAAAAGGAAGTTGAACAGGATAATACCCAACTTGACCTGGGAGCTGAACCAAAAAAGACTCCTGATATCGGATTCCGTGTCCTGAAAATCGATTCTTCCAATATGAACGATGTGTATTATGGAGCCGCTGAATTGGAACAGCAGGACTTATTTGATTCTGAATCAAATATCAAATCTGACCGTACTGAGTTGGATATTCTCTTTGGAATCATGCTCGATTGGGGATTACCGCTTTCCTTGCCCTATAAGAAGGAAATGATAGGGAATACTGTTATACACAACGTTGAAGAAGGTGCTTTGATTGCTTGTTTCTCAGATGCCATCAGTGAAGAAGTTGTCATTGCCATTGCAAAAAGACAGGCCACCAAGGTTGTCTTTAAAGACAGTTGCTTCTCCAGCAGTGTCGACCGAATTAATGTTGAGCAACTCTTCAAACATTATGACCCGACCTTTGCCAGTAATTCTGACAAGATTAGGGTAATCTAAGGCAGTAAAAATGAGTGAAGAAAAACAACTGAAATTACAATTTAAAAACCAGAAGTTTCAAGCCGATGCTGCAGAAGCCGTATGCAATGTGTTTTCTGGACAACCGAACTATCTTCAATCGTATATCATTGATAGAGGACGTGCTGGAAATGGTGCTAGTGATTTTACTGATATGGATTTTACCGGGTTTCGCAACGCCCCTATTGTTCCTGAATTATATTTCAAGGATGCTGATGGAAAATCACAGATACTGAAGAATATTCAGAATGTCCAAAGGATACATAGGTTACCAGTATCCTCCAAGCTTGAGGGTAGGTATAACCTTACCATTGAGATGGAAACAGGTGTAGGCAAGACGTATACCTATATCAAGACAATGTATGAACTCCAGAAACAGTATGGCTGGTCGAAATTTATCATTGTTGTTCCCAGTATTGCTATCAGAGAAGGAATCTATAAAAGCTTTCAGACGACTGAAGACCATTTCAAACAGATGTATGGGACAGCAATTCGCTACTTTATCTATAATTCTTCCAAGCTTGAAAGGATTGAACAATTTGCAAGTGATAATGCGATCAATGCAATGATTATCAATTCCCAAGCATTCAATGCTAGGGGAGCAGATGCAAGAAGAATATACATGGACTTGGATTCCTTCCGGAGTCGGAAACCCATTGATGTCATTGCAAAAACCAATCCAATTTTAATAATCGATGAACCCCAGTCTGTTGAAGGCGAAAAGACAGTCGAGATGCTTAAAAAGTTCAATGCTCTCTTTACCCTGCGCTATTCAGCCACTCCTAAAAAACAGTTCAATTTGATATATCGACTTGATGCTGTGGAAGCCTATAATATGAAGCTTGTCAAGAAGATATCGGTAAAAGGCATTGAGTTTGTTGGTAGTTCTGCTACGGATGGGTATGTATATGTATCTTCGCTATCGCTTTCGCCAAATGCTCCACCCAAGGCCAATGTCTGGTTTGATGCGAAACAGGCTAACGGGGTGAAACGAAGACTGAGAACCTTGGAGATTGGAAGTAATCTCTATTCGTTGTCAGGAGAGCTTGAGGAATATAAGAATAGGTATGTCATATCAGAAATCGATCCTTTCAAGAATCGATTGGTCTTTCTTAACGGACATTCTGTTTCAGTTGGTCAGGTCATTGGCAGTCAGAACGAGGATGCCCTCAGGCAGATTCAGATTAGAGAGACCATAAAAACTCATCTGGAAAAAGAAAGGGATCTTTTTAGAAAAGGCATAAAGGTGCTCTCCTTGTTCTTCATTGATGAGGTAGCCAAGTATCGTCAATACGATGATGCTGGGGATGAAATGAATGGCCAATATGCAACCTGGTTCGAAGATATCTATCAAGATGAGGTCGCTCAATTCCAGCCATCATTAAAAGATGCAGGGTATGTAGAATATTTGGGAAAGGTATCACAAAAGAAAATCCATGCGGGGTATTTTTCCATCGATAAGAAGAAGCATTTTATAGACTCTGATGTTAAAAGAGGGAAGGATACCTCTGATGACATCGATGCTTTCGATCTCATTATGAGAAAGAAGGAAGAATTGCTAAGTCTCTCTAATTCTGTGCGGTTCATTTTTTCCCATTCTGCTTTGAAAGAAGGGTGGGACAATCCCAATGTCTTCCAGATTTGTACTTTGAAACAAAGCTCCTCAGAAACCAGGAAACGACAAGAAGTTGGTCGAGGCCTACGTCTTTGTGTCAATAAAGACGGTATTCGCATGGATAACTCCGTTTTGGGAGCCAATGTTCATGTCTATAATGTACTTACCGTCATTGCTAATGAGAGTTATAAGTCTTTCTCCGAATCTTTGCAGAAAGAAATTGCCGATATTGCTGCTGATCGTCCAAAAACTGTGAATATCTCGCTGTTCACTAATCAGACGGTTATTACGGAAGGAGGGGAACCTCTGCATATCGATGAGATGCTGGCTCAAACCATATATGATGATTTGATTGTCAAAGGGTATGTTCACAGGGGAGCGTTGACCCCGTCGTATTATGCTTCAATTGATTCAGGTGAATTTGCTGTTGCCGAAGAGCTGAAACCCTATCTGCCCGGCATAAAGAGAATATTGGATTCCGTTTTTGATGCGTCTTCAATTGTTCTCGAAAATGCCTTCTCCAACAATATAGAAATGAAGCTTAACGAGGAAAGATTCAGAAGTAAGGATTTTCAGGATTTGTGGTCGCGTATCAAAGGAAAATCAATTTACCAGGTGTCTTTCGACCCCACTGAATTGATTACCAATTGTATCGGGGTATTGGATAACTCTCTGCATGTTTCGAAAGTGTTTGTAGAAGTGAAGGAAGGGGATCTGAAAACCTCTGCAACCAAGAAACAGATGCTTGACGGAAAAGGCTTCCAAACAAGTACTTCCCTGACAAAAAATGTTTCGGTAGTAGCCAATAATGCCGTTAAGTTTGACTTGATCGGTAAAATAGTTGAAAAGACCTCTCTCACTCGCAAAGATGTAGTGTCCATCATGACGCAGCTTAATAAAGCTACGTTTGACCAGTTCAAGGAAAACCCCGAGGATTTTATTATCAAGGCTTCAAAAATCATCAATGAGCAGAAAGCTTCTACGGTTATCAAGCATATCCAGTATCGTAAACTTGAAGAACAATTTGAGGATTCGATATTCACAGAAGCTCAGGTAAAAGGTCAGTTGGGTGTAAATGCTATGAATCTGCATAAACATCTGTTTGATTATCTGGTCTATGATTCCGAGATTGAAAGCAAGTTTGCTGAACAACTTGATACACATCAGGAAATTTCTGTCTACACAAAACTTCCAAAGGAATTCTATATTGATACTCCTCTAGGCAAATACAACCCAGACTGGGCATTGGTTTATTATGAAGATACGATTAAGCACATATTCTTTGTTGCCGAAACAAAAGGCGATAATTCCAGTTTGGAACTCCGTCCAATTGAAGCCACCAAGATTGAATGTGCCAAAAGGCATTTCAAAGCCATCAGCTCAGGGAATGTAAAATATGATGTCGTGAAAGACTATGCAGCCCTGAGGGATATCATTATTAGGTGAGAAAGATTCAATTCTTGCATAGGGCAATCTCAGATTTTTCCTTCCAAGCTCGTTGGATATTGGTACCCCACAGCCATACACTAGCTGTGGGGTATTCCTGGTCAAGAAGAACGAATTTAGAGCTCAGATTCTTCCTTTACCTTCCTTCTCTGTTCTACAAGCAGGTCCATCTTCATCTTCTTGAGCTTGGAAGAGAGACTCACCTTGTAGATATGCGGATTGATCAGGCGAAGGTACGTCTTGTGGAATTCCTTGACATTCTCCATGGAGAACGTCTGGATCTCCTGCACATTCGGCTTTTCTCCGATGCGCTTACCTTTTGTCACCTTCTTGGTCAGCAGGGGAACACACGTTGCATACCGATTAGGACCCATCTCAAAGAAATCAACCTCTGAGAAGGGGTGGAAGAACGTATAGGCCTTCCCTGAGGTGATATGTTCTTTCTCAAGGGTTATCAGGTCAGCCAAGGCTCCTCCGTCCTTATCGTAGAACCTCCAGACCTGCTTGATCCCGGGGTTTGTGGTCTTTTCGTAGGTGTTGGATATCTTCATGGTGGGGACCATACGCCCGTCTTTGTCCTGTTTGGCTACAAGCTTGTAGACCCCATTGAGTGCTGACTGCTTGCCACCGGTAATCAGATGGGTTCCTATGCCCCAGCTGTTGATGGGAACCTCATCTTGGATGAGCGTCTGCACAATCTCCTCGTTCAGGTCGCTTGATACGGAAATGGTGGCATCAGACAGGCCGGCATCATCGAACCGCTTACGAACCACACGAGGCAAGTAAGCAAGGTCTCCACTGTCTATTCTCACCCCAATCTTCTTGCCGATTTTCTTCTGCTCCAACCCAACGATGATGGCGTTCTCTATGCCCGAACCCAAGGTGTCGTAGGTGTCGATCAGCAGGGTAGGATGTTCAGGGTAATACTTGGCAAAGATCCTGAAGGCCTCCAATTCAGAAGAAAAACTCATGATCCAGGAGTGTGCCATCGTCCCTGCAACGGGAATGCCGTAGGTCTTGCCTGCAAGGGTATTGCTGGTGAACTGGGCACCTCCGATAAAGGCAGCCCTTGAGGCGGAGAGAGCTCCGTCCTGGCCTTGGGCACGTCTGAGACCAAACTCCATGAGTAGGCCCCTCTTCGCAGCAAGGGACATTCTGGAGGCCTTGGTGGCTATCAGACTCTGAAAGTTCAGGTTGTTGAGCAACAGGCTTTCAATGAGCTGAGCCTCAATGAGGTTGGTATGGACCCGAACCAGAGGCTCCCTGGGAAATGCCACTGTCCCTTCAGTCATCGCATAGATATCCCCAGTGAAGGAGAAAGATCGTAGATACTCCAAAAAATCAGCAGTGAAGGTATTGAGACTCGCAAGGTAGGCAATGTCCTCTTCGCTGAAGGATAGGCCTTCAAGCTTGTCGATGAAATCATTGAGCCCTGCGAAGATCACATACCCTCCCTCGAAGGGATTTGTGCGGTAGAACATCTCAAAGACTACCTCAGGGTTATGCTTCTCGCTGAAGTATCCCTGCATCATGGTCAGTTCATAGAAATCTGTAGTGAGTGCGCTTGTATGCATAGTGTGTTTCATTCCTTTTTACAGAGCCTGAATGGTTTCAAATCCTGTGTAGGGGACCAATGAGGGGGGGATCGATACCGATCCGTCTTCATTTTGGAAGTTCTCCAACAAGGCTACCATGGCCCGGCTGAGGGCTATGGCAGTCCCGTTGAGCATGTGGACAAACTGGATTGAGCCTTCATCATCACGGTAGCGGACACCCAGTGCACGTGCCTGGTAATCGGTACAGTTGCTCGTTGAGGTGACTTCCCCATACTCTCCGGCTTCACCACGGCCCGGCATCCATGCCTCAAGGTCAAACTTACGGTAGGCAGGGGCGCCCAAATCACCGGTGGCGGTATCGACAACACGGTAGGAGAGGCCCAGACCATTGAAGATTTCCTCCTCTATTTCCAAGAGGATGTTGTGGTAGTGTTCGCTCTGTTCAGGAAGGCAGTAGATGAACATCTCCAGCTTGGAGAACTGGTGTACACGGTACAGGCCCTTGGAGTACTGACCCGCTCCTCCTGCTTCACGACGGAAGCAATGGGAGAGCCCGCTCATCTTGATGGGTAGCTTCTTCTTGTCGAGAATCTGGTTTGCATAGTAGCCACCAAGGGTAATCTCTGCTGTTCCTACCAGGCAGGTATCTGTTCCTTCAAGGGTATAGATGTTGCTCTCCTCCCCACGGGGATTGAAACCAATCCCAGCAAGAATCTCTTCCTTGGCAATATCTGGGGTGATGAAGGGGGTGAAGCCATGCTTCATCACAATATCAAGGGCGTAGCGTTCCATGGCCATCTGCAGGATTACTGCCTGGTTTTTCAGGTAGTAGAACTTGGGTCCTGATACCCTTGTGGCGGTATCGAAGTCAATGAGGTCCAGACTTTCTCCAAGCTGGACATGATCTTTGGGCTTGAAGGAGAAGGAAGGGGCCTTTCCCACCACCTTGATGGTTGTGCTGTCCTTGTCCTCTTTGCCGATGGGTGCTGCCTTGTGGGCATAGTTGGGAATGGTTCTTGCCTTTGCCTGGAAGGCAGATTCGACCACCTCGAGTTCCGCTTCCAGCTTCGCGATGGTTGCCTTGATCTCTTTGCCCTCGGAAATATAGCCATCACGTGTCTCTTTATCGAGCTTTGCCTTCATCTTCTGGGCATTCTCATTACGTTTTGCCCGGTAGGCTTCGCTCTCCTGTAACATGGCGGAGCGCTTTTCCTGCAATACGATAATCTCATCAATATTGACACTCATGAAACGGTTGCTGATATTCTGTGCAATCTCGTCACGTCTCTCTTTCAGTTCTTTCAAGTCAATCATGACACTTCCTCATTAGGTATGGTAGTATAAAATTCAACATTGTTTACCGTTCTGTTTTGCCTTTTCCTCAAGGAGGCGGAACTTGGCGCTCGAAGCCGATACTGCTGCCATTACGGTGGCATCGAAGCCTCCGTTGGCTAGGGCCTTCATCCCTTCTATGGTTGTTCCCCCTGCTGAGCAGACCATGGTGGCAAGGGCCACTGGGTTCGCACCCTCTTTTTTTTGCAGGGCGGCTGCACTGAGACAGGTCTCTCGTGCAATGGCAAGGGCTTGGGGGTAGGGAAGGCCTTCGGCGACCCCGCCCATGGCAAGAGCGTGGAAAAACTGGAACACATAGGCTATTGCCGATCCGCTGATACCGGTGAAGGCGGCTATCTGATCCTCGGGAAGGGTAAAGGCCGAGCCGAAAAGTTCCGCTACCTGAAGGGCTCTCTCTTTCAGCGAGGCTGAAGCTTTGAGGTTGGGTGTCACAGCGGTGACCGACTGGCGCACTTGGGCCGCCAAGTTGGGCATGAATCGGACGACCTCTTCAGTCCCTAGATTTTCTGTCAGGGTTTCCAGGCTCACCCCAGCCGCAATACTTATCCATCGTTTCTGTCCCGATCCAGCTTTACGCAAGATAGGGTAGAGGGAGGGAAGCACTTGGGGCTTGACGGCAAGCAGCAACAGGTCTTCACTTTGTACGAGCTCTTCCATTGATGTGGCCAGTCTACAGCCATGGAGGCTTTCTGTCTTGGCACTATCAGGGTCAAAGATGCTTACCTGCCAATCGTTCTCTGAGCTGAGGGCCTGGGCAATTGCGCCTCCCATGTTTCCTGCTCCGATAATCCCTATCTTTTTCATGTTGCTTCTCCCCAGGTTAGTCTGTGTAAGGTCCCATTCTGCAAGAGGGACGGAAAGTTCTGCTGTCTCATATATTCGTATGCTGCAATGGCTACCGTATTGGAGAGGTTGAGGCTTCTTGCCTCCTCAAGCATGGGTATGCGAACACACCCCTTTTCGTGACCGACGAGGATATGTTCGCTGATCCCACGGCTCTCCTTGCCGAAAACCAGATAACAGTCTCCATCGGGATACTCGATATCGCTATAGAGCTGGTGTGCTTTGGTGGTAAAGAAAACCATCTGGTCCTTGGCATACTTTTGCATGAAGGCCTCGATGCTCTCATGTTCAACTAAGGTAAGCAGGTGCCAGTAGTCCAGCCCTGCGCGCTTGAGGTGTTTCTCATCCAAAGAGTATCCCAGAGGGTGCACAAGATGAAGAGTCGCACCTATAGCTGCACAGGTACGGGCTATATTGCCGGTGTTTTGTGGTATTTCAGGTTCAAACAATACAATATGTAGGGCCATGTACTCTTCCTTATGGTTGCAAATCTACCACTTAAGACAAATCCGTACAAGGTATCATAACCTTTACCGAGCTTAATCGGACAAGCTTGAACTGAGACTGATTATGTTCTAGACTGGCGAACGTGTTGAGGAGGAGTCTATGCTTGAGATTTTTAAGGCGTTGTTGTTGGGTATAGTGCAAGGAATTACAGAGTGGCTACCCATAAGTTCGACGGGACACCTTCTCCTGCTTGATGAGTTGCTATCGCTTTCGTTGGGTCCGAAAGCCAAAGAGTTGTTCATGGTAATCATACAGCTCGCTTCCATCCTGGCAGTCATCATACTCTATTTCTCCCTACTCAACCCCTTCAACCCTAAGAAAGACAAAGCTGAAAAGTCCAATACCTGGATCCTCTGGGCCAAGGTGATGGTAGCAACCATCCCTGCAGGGATAGCGGGCATTCTCCTCAATAATCTGATGGATACCTACCTCTATAGGTGGCAGGTTATTGTCGTGGCTTTTGCCCTGTATGGCGTGGTCTACGTGGTGGTGGAAAAGAAGGGGAGGGGGGCTAAGGCGCCTAGGGTGACGAGTCTGGAGGCCCTCTCTTTCAAGGATGCAGCGGCGATGGGGGCTTTTCAGATGCTTGCCCTGGTACCCGGGACCAGCCGGTCCGGTTCGACCATCCTAGGGGGAATTCTCCTGGGCATCGACAGGAGCATAGCCGCACAGTTCTCCTTCTTCATGGCTATCCCCGTCATGGCAGGGGCCTCGCTGTTGAAACTGCTGAAGCTGGGATTCTCCTATACGAAGGAGGAGTATCTGCTCATTGCAGTTGCCTTTATCGCTTCGTTTGTCGTTTCGTTGGTTTGCATCAAGGGCTTGGTTGCCTATGTGCGCAAGCATGACTTCTCCATTTTCGGGGTATACAGGATAGCACTCTCTGTGGTAGTCACCCTCTATTTCCTCTCAACCGGACGGTAGCATGGCACTTCTGATTCTTATTTATGTCTCGTTTATAAGTTTGGGTCTCCCTGATGCAGTGCTTGGCAGTGCATGGCCAGTCATGCACATCGAACTTGGACTCCCCCTTTGGAGTGCCGGCCTCATAGCTGCAACGACCAGCATGGGAACGGTAATTTCAGCACTGCTCAGTACCAAGGTCATCGAAAGATTTGGAACAGGCAAGGTGACGCTCATCAGTGTCCTGATGACAGCCCTCGCTCTTTTGGGATTCTCTGTATCTCAGCATATCATCCTGTTGCTCTTCTTTGCCCTTCCTCTGGGTCTGGGAGCAGGCTCTGTCGATACCGCACTGAACAACTATGTCGCCTTGCACTATAAGGCTAGGCATATGAGTTGGCTGCATAGCTTCTGGGGAGTGGGCGCAAGCCTAGGGCCCGCCATTGTTGCACTCGCGCTCACCCTAGGCTTCAGCTATAGGGAAGGCTACCGATTTATCGGGGCCTTACAGCTTCTCCTCTGTATTGTTCTGATTTTCTCTCTGCATCTGTGGAAGGATAAAACAGTAACGCAAGCCAGTGAGGAAACACTAGGCAATAGAGCGGCTTTGAGGATCAAGGGGGTTCCCTTCGCCCTGCTGACGTTCTTTCTTTACTGCTCACTTGAAATAGCAACAGGACTCTGGGCAACTACCTATTTGGTGCAGGTAAAGGGCCTGGACCCTACGAAGGCAGCCCTATGGGGGGGCCTCTACTACATGGGCATCACCGGCGGAAGAGTCCTCAGTGGTTTCATCACTTTCCGGGTCTCCAACAACCAGATGACCCTTGGAGGCCTCACCCTCTGCTTGGTGAGTCTCTTCCTGTTTCTTTTCCCTAATGCCAATGTGGCGGGTTTCGCCCTGGTACTCTTAGGTCTGGGAAGCGCTCCCATTTTCCCCAGTATGATCCACGAGACACCCAGGCGCTTTGGCGTAGGGGCGAGCCAGTCAATCATAGGACTGCAGATGGCTACTGCCTACATAGGCAATACAGTCATGCCCCCAGTAGTGGGCTCTTTGGCCTCAACGGTCGGCCTTGTGTGGCTTCCCGTCCTACAGGCTCTTTTGGTAGTTGGAATGATCCTCAGTGTGTTGCGTCTGACAAAGCTTCATACGCAAAAGAGCCTCTAGTACCTCTATGATTCCCCAACGAAGCGAGAGTAGCGGGAGCATTACCATGGATCCATTACCGAGCGAGTGGCGGGAAAGCAAGGTGAGATACCCCGAGCCCCTTGGCTCGGGAAAGGAGGTAACGCCTCCTCTTTCCAGGGCTTGCCTTGGGGTATTGATACCTTTCATTCACTATCTTTGGCTTCTCTTTCTGTATTTTCTTCCAGATTGGTTGCCTTGAAGACCTGCTGGCCTTTCTTCTGCATTTGTAGAATGACCTTTTCCAGTTCCCTTCGTTTCTGGAAGGGGTCTTCAAACAACTCCTCCTGCAAGGGCTTGTCCCCATCGTAGAGCTGGTAGAGGCCTACTCCGATAAGCCTGACAGGCATGCCCTCATGCCACTTCTGGTAGAGCAACTGCTTAGCATAGGAGTATATCTGCTCAGCACTGTAGATGTTTGCCTTTGGGGTAATCTGAGCACTATAGGTAGTGAAATCAGGAGCCCTTACCTTAATGCCAATGGTTCGACCTATCTGTTTCTCATCCAGGGCGCGAAACATTACCTCATGGCTCATCTGCAACAGATTCTGCTCCAATACCAGAGAAGTATGTACATCCTCTGGGAAGGTTGTCTCTGTGGAGATGGAGTGACTCTTTGCCTGGGCCGTGAATATCCCTGGGTCGATGCCTCTACTTGCATGATAGAGGAACCTGCCCATGGAGTTGCCAAAGAAGGACTGTAGTGAGACAAGGGAGTATTGGCGCAATTCTGAGGTAGTGGTGATATGCTTTCTGGCCAACAGGTCCTGGGTGACCTTACCCACACCCCAGAGCTTCCTCAGTCCCACTGCATCAATGAAGTCCTCCTCTCTCCCTGGGGAGACCCTGCAAAGCCCATCGGGCTTGTCAAAGTCGCTTGCCATCTTTGCAATGAAGTGTGAGGCTCCGATGCCTACTGATATGCACAGGCCTGTCTCCTCCTTGACCCTGCCCTTGAGCAGGAGGGCAGCTTCCCTTGGTAGCCCGTAGAGACGTCTGGTGCCTGACATATCAAGAAAGGCTTCATCGATGGAGATTTGCTGGACAGAAGGGCAGAATGATCGGCAGATTTCCATCACAGACTTGCTGACCTGGCTATAGCGGTGCATATTGGGTTTCACCACGACAACAGAAGGGCAGAGCTGTAGGGCTCGGCTCATAGGCATGGCAGAGTGGAGGCCGAACTTGCGAGCTTCATAGGAAGCGGTGGCCACCACACTTCTTGGACCCAAGCCCCCTATGACCAGAGGCTTGCCCATCAGGGCGGGGTTGTCATGCTGTTCGATTGCGGCATAGAAGGCATCCATGTCCACATGAAAGATTACCTGTTCCACCTTCACGCTCCCGGAGGACGGTATGTGCGTAGATTTTCTTCCTTCTTCCGCTTCAAAGCATGCTCGATGAGGATTTGCAAGACCTGTTCCATCGAATACCCAGCATAGGCCATAAGCAGGGGGAAGTGGCTCTTGAGCGTCATTCCAGGTGATGTGTTGATCTCATTCAAGTAGATTGTACTCCCTGAAACGAAGAAATCAACACGGGCATACCCCTCACCTCCGATAGCCTTGAATGCTTGTTTAGCATACTCTCTGATCTGCTGTTCGATACCCTCAGGATAGGAAGAGGGAAGCTGCAGGTAGGCACTGTCTACCTGAGAGTATTTGTACACATAGCTGAGGAAGTGGTTGCTCCTCTTGCCAGGGTCTACCACCAAGGCAGGCCCGGCTGCGAACAGGTGAGCCTCGCCTGTTTCAAGCAGGGCACACTCAAGTTCATCCATAGGCTCGATGAGAGATTGCACCAAGACGCAGGGGCTATGGTTCTTGGCTTCCAATACTGCTTGTCTGAAGGTCTGTCCAGTGGGAGTACGTAGGGCTGAGACCCCCAGGGAAGAACCACTGGCTTCAGGTTTGATGAAGAGGGAGAGCCCTAGGCGTTCCTGGAGTTTCAAACAAGCTTCTGACCACCTGTCTGGTATGGCACCTAGCGTCTTATGATCAGAAATCCAGGAAGGAAGGGCACCAGAGCCTCCTTCCATCCATTGGATATCTTGTGGATTCAAAGGCTGTGAGGGGACTGTAGGGATGCCTTCCAAGGAGAATAGCCGAGAAGCAATATCCTTATGCATCCCGATGGCACTAGAAAGGGTATCGCATCCGAGCAGGGGGAGGTTTGCCAGCATACAGAGGCCCTGCAAGTTCCCATCCTCTCCTCCAAAGCCGTGGGTTACGGCAAACGCAGCGTCCAAAGACAGAGGTTCGTCTTCACAGAAGAGACCTTCCCCTGGGACAACGGTGAGGGGGTAGGTTGTTTCTAGTGTAGTTGTAATTTCTTCTTGTTTCTGCCAGAACCATCTTCCCTCTAGGGTAATGGCTATCAGATATACAGAATGCCCTAGGGCAATAAGTGCAGGGTAAACGCCTTTTGCGCTGTTAATCGATACCTCATGTTCGCCAGATCGCCCTCCATACAGTAAGGTAATGTTCATAGGCGTTCCCCCTCTCGTTGGTGGAGGAGGGAGCGCACCGTCTCTTCCTCATTCCAAGGCCTCTTTCCCTCTTTCCCTTCGATACTTGTTTCATGGCCCTTGCCGAGGAAAAGTAGGGTATCGCCCTCTTGTGCAACCTCAAAAGCTCTTTGGATGGCTGTTGTACGGTCCTCTATCTCCTCAATGATGGCCACAGAGGTTCCCATCTGAGAGCGAATATGCCCGAAGATGACGTTGTTAGGCTCGTTTCTCGGGTCTTCCTCAGTGAGAATGATCCTGTCGGCATAGCGGGCGGCTATGCGGCCCATATCAGAGCGCTTTGTGGTATCACGCTCTCCTGCCGCACCAAAGACGGCGATAATCTTTCCCTTTTTCTTTGCCTGCATTTGGGAAAAGATATGCTCATAGGCATCAGCGGTATGGGCAAAGTCGATGATGATCCGTAGCCCAAGCCTATTCTCTACTGTGATCATTCGTCCGGCAACAGGCGTGAGCTTGGCCAGAAGAGGAAAGAGGTCTTCGGCCTGTTCATGCAATACCAGTGAACAGGCGAGCAAGGCGAGCATCGCGTTGCTCGCGAGACAGGGTAGAGCTAGGGGTGTTCTCACTGTTGTCTGGTTGTATTGCACTGACACGGTACCTTCCTCACTGGTAGTGGTTGTAAATGGAAGGGTTTTTTCAAGCAGGTGGGAATAGCTGAAAGGAGGAAGCTCTGACAGGAACATGGCCCTGTAGGGGTTCTGCCTCGTAGTAAGGAAGGCCCCCCCTGGTTGCAGTGCCCGGACCAGGTTGCATTTTGCCGCCACATAGGCCTCCTGGCTCTTGTGGAACTCGAGGTGTTCGCTGCTGATGGTAGTGACCAGGGCGAGGGCGAATTCAATGGTAGCCAGTCTGTCATATTCCTTGCTGAGGGCATGGCTGGTGCACTCTAGGATGACGTGCGTCAGGTTATGCCTTTTGCATCGGGAGAGGAAGGCCTGCAACTGGTCAGCTTCGGGGGTACTCTGCCGATAAGGAGAGGGGCGTTTGCCTTCCCCGTCATCCATGCTGACCGTTCCCAACAGGCCGACCTTGCATCCTTTTTCCTGCAACATCTGATACAGGTAGTCGCATGTGGTGCTTTTACCATCGGTGCCGGTGACCCCGATGACCTCAAGGCTTCTGCTTGGCCAGTTGTAGAAGGCAGCACACATGCGGGAAAAGAGGGGACGGGGTGTTTTGGTGACAAAGTACAAGACGTGTTTCTGTTTGTTTGCTACAGGACGGGTACTGAAAATACATACGGCTCCCTTATCTATAGCATCATCAATATAGAGGTCTCCCTGTGTATGGAGGCCAGGAAAAGCAAAGAATACACTCGCTTCTACACACTCCTCAGAGTTATAGCAAATTTTATTGATGAGTTGTGTTTGGGCAAGCTGGGCTTCCTCGATGCCTATAGCGTTTAACAGACCCGATAGCGTGTTCATAAAGATATCGTAACAGGGAAGCTTTGAGCTTGCAACTGCTAGTGGCTTTGCGTTTGGTTTTTTGGTATGCTGTTGGTAATCTCTTGTGCCCATGCTATAACAGTAGTAGCGAAAAGCACAGCGTTGGACTTTTGTGAGGGCAAAAGCCGTCAGACGAGCACACCCTCAAGGCAGATGCATGAAACGATTCCTACTTGTTCTGGTTTGTATGGCACTTTGCATACCCCCTCTGGTCTCTCTTTCTCTTCTCCAGACTGAGAGGGGTACGATAGGGATGGGATCGGCGGGGGTCGCCCTATCTTCATCACCCTCATCGTTCTTTTACAATCCTGCTTTGCTCTATACCGGCATCCGTGAGGAAGGTTTCTTTACCTTGAGTGGAAGCTACCACGATTCGATCCGGCCTGCAAACTTCCGAGATACTGTGCAAAATCCCCTGATGCAGAATCCTTTTACCCACTTGAGTGTCTCATTCAGTGGGAAAAACGTGGCCCTCACCCTGCAGAACCAGGTGTCGCTCAATGATCGTAAGGAACTCAGTGGCCTGACCCAATACCGTGGCCTGACCCATACGCTTTTACAGCTAGACTGGGCAACCGGACGGTCCTTCTTTGCCTTTGGTCTGAACGTGAAGGCCCTTGCGGTATCAGAGCGCAACCCGATAGATATTCGCAATGACAGCATTTTGACGGACTTCATTGTGCAGACCTCTCTTGGGAAATTTGATCCTCTTGAAAGCGAGGCCTTCATCTCTGTAGGCATTGGCCTGTTGCTTGACTATGATTGGTTTAAGATGGGAATTGCAAGCGACAATTTTGCCTTTGCTCAGGGAAGTGACCCCCTGCAGGTCAGTGCAGATAAAATCTATAAGACTTTGGACTGGGGTTTCTCATTCAGCACCCCAACCTATGACTCGAATAATCTCCTGCATCTTTTCAAGGCGCAAGGGGCCTTGGATCTTGTAGATCTGGGATCAGAAGACACTAGGGAACTCAGGACAGGGTTTGCGCTCAAGCTACAGCTGTTGCCAACCTGGTCAGTTAGCCTGAAAAGCGGGTATAGGGAGAAGAAGAAGCTTCCTAGTGACCTGTTGAAGTTCGACTTCACCCAAGGTACCCATACTCTTGGCCTGTCAGCCCAGCTTGGAGCCTTCACCTTAGATATTGCCTGTGAGATTCCCATTTATTGGTATCGTGGTATAACAGATGATGATAGCGTAGTGCAAGGGGTCTTAGCCCTCAGTTTTTCCCTATAAGTGCTTTTCATAGACCAATTACTCCTTTTGGGAGCAAAACTGCAATTGACCATACTTGACACTCCAAACAGTGAGCTATATAGTCAAGCGGTAGATTGTTGTAACCGTAAGGAGTAAAGTATATGTCCAAAGCACATAGAGGAAGTGGTATCCGCGAGGAATTTAACCATGGACGGGGCACTTGCCCAGTTTGCAAACGAACTGAAGTAAAGATCCTGTATGAAGCAACCGTAGAGGGTGAGAAGGCAAAAGTATGCAAAGCATGCAATGCCAGGATCAAGGCTACTGCAGCGAAATAACCGGTAAGAGTATGCATGTGAGACTGTCCTTGTTGGCAGTCTTTTTTTTCCTTTTTTCGACAGAGGAGCAAGGGTGAATTTTTCAGGACGTACGGTGTACTTAGTAGGCATTAAGGGGACAGGAATGGCTTCACTGGCAATCCTGCTCAAAGCCTCTGGTGCCCAAGTCTCAGGCTGTGATGTACCTGAAAAATTTGCTACCGACGAACTTCTTCTCTCATATGGCATTACTGTGCATGAGGGGTTTTCCCCTTCGCTGGTAGCCCATGATGCCGATACGGTAATCCATAGCACAGCCTATGCACAAACCTTACCTATTCTCTTAGAGGCTTCAGGACTAGGTTTGCTTATCTATTCCTATCCCCAGTTCCTTTCCTATCTCTCAACATTGAGCGATAGCTATGCTGTAGCGGGAACCCATGGCAAGACCACCACTGTTGCCCTTACCTCGTACCTGCTTTCTACGGGTACTCTCTCATCCTTCCCCTTTTACAGTATTTTTGGTTCTACAGTGAAAGGCTTCTCCCAGAGCTTCTGTCAGGGTAGTGTTTCTGCCCTGTTTGAGGCGTGTGAGTATCAGGACCATTTTCTTTCCTACCATCTTCGGGGTGCTCTGGTGACCAACATTGAGCTAGATCATCCGGATTATTTTTCTTCAGCACGTGAAGTGCAGAAGAGCTTTGAAAAATTTGTGGACAACCTCGCCAGTGGGGGTTTTCTGATCTGTTGTAGTGACGATCACGGGGCGAGAAACCTCGCCTCGTATGCAAGGCGAGAGAGGGCCGACCTAACGATTATGACCTATGGCTTTGATGACAATGGGCCTTTTCGCATCATCAAGAGGAGTTATGAGGATACCTATACACTCTCTTGTCTTGATACTTGTAGCTTCCCCCTGCTTGTGCAGGAGCGAGCATTGGTGGGTAACCAGATAGGATCTGTCGTCCTTGCCCTCTCGATGATACTGGACAGGGAGAATCCCAAACTCTATCTTGAGGGTGGCACGCTGATAACCGCTGAGATAATTCCGACCCTAGCTGGAATGCTCAGTAAGAAACTCACAGGGTTTCCCGGGGTGGTGGGACGATGCGAGATAATGAGGGATGAGGGTGGGGTGCTGTACATTGATGACTATGCCCATCATCCCACTGAGATCATCACGACCTTGGGGGAATTGCACAGCAGCTATCCCAACAGGCCAATCCTCGTGATCTTCGCCCCGCATACTGCAAGCAGGACCAAGACGTTCCTCAAGGACTTTGTCCATGCTCTGGGCATGGCCGACCGTGTTATCATGCAGAGCTGTTATGGCTCTGCACGAAATGACAACACCGGTGAGGGCGAGCAAGATATGGGGGAGGTCCTTTCCCATGCTTTGGGCGAGAGGATCATGCGGACTACCCGTTGTCGTCTCCAAGCGTGTGTGTATGCCAGCAATGATGAAGAGACCGTTGCAATCGCTTCGAACTGGTTGCAAAGCCAAGATTTGTGTATTACGATGGGTGCTGGTAATAACCGATCCCTTACCGAGCGGATAGCTCAGGCAAGAAGGAGCCTTTGATGAAAAGCATGACCGGATATGGATCTGCAGAAGAGCTACATGAAGAATTCCAGCTCTCCGTTGAACTGAAGTCCTACAACAGCAGATATCTGGATATCAACCACAACATCCCCTTCTACCTCGCACCCTTTGAGATCGAGATAGATGATGAGGTTAAGAAGATTGCCAGCCGTGGCCATGTTGAGGTGAACATCAGGATTAAGACTCTCGCTTCCGATATGGAGATAGTGGTGGACAAGCTTGCTGTCAAGCGCTA
This sequence comes from Sphaerochaeta sp., assembly GCA_016342655.1. Taxonomy (GTDB): domain Bacteria; phylum Spirochaetota; class Spirochaetia; order Sphaerochaetales; family Sphaerochaetaceae; genus Sphaerochaeta. Next base: position 41,562 of record JAEINL010000014.1, read on the forward strand.
CTGTGAGGCTTTTTCTCAGATTGCCGCCCTCAGTGGCAAAGCCCTCAAGCCTCAGCTCGCTGACTTTATCGGGAGCGAAGGGGTGCTCACCAGCGTCCGGCAGAGTGACAGCGAAATCTATAGGACTTCTCTTTTTTCCACTCTTGCCACTGCCTTGGAGCAGTTTGACCAGAGTAAGGAACGTGAAGGCTCCCATACGAAAGCAGACCTGAAGAAGATGGGTGAAATCGTTAGAGAGGGCCATGCCATCATTGCCTCCCATGCCGATGAGCTGGAGGAAATGGTGAAGACCAACTTGCGCTCCCGTTTTGACGAGATGCTCTCAGACCAGAACTATGATGAGAATAGGATTCTCTCCGAGGTCGCAGTCATGCTGATCAAGTACTCGGTCAACGAGGAGATCAAGCGTTTGGATGTCCATCTGAAGGAGTATTTCAACCTCCTGGAACAGGATGATCCTGTAGGCAAACGCTTGGATTTCCTCTGTCAGGAGATGAATAGGGAGATTAACACCATAGGAAGCAAGAGCCAGATGGTGGAGATGAATCTTCAGGTCGTCCGCATGAAGGATGGCTTGGAAAATATACGCGAACAGATTCGCAACATAGAGTAGGGGTATTTCGTGCGCATAGCCATCAGTGGGAAAAGTGGGTGTGGAAACACCACCGTAAGTAAAATGGTCGCCGATGCCTTGGGCTTTGTCATGATCAACTTCACCTTCCGTACCCTTGCAGCGGAGCAGGGAATGGATTTCTGGGAATTCTGCAAGATTGCAGAACAGAGTGATGCCCCTGACCGTGAGGTCGACCGTCGTCAGGTGGAGATGGGCCTTAGCGTTGAGAACTGTGTGTTAGGTAGCCGACTTGCTATCTGGATGCTCAAGGAAGCTGATCTGAAGGTCTACCTTACAGCGACTGCAGAAGAGCGGGCAAACAGGGTACTCAAGCGCGAAGGTGGCACCTTTAGAGAGCGTCTTGAGCAAACAGATCAGAGGGACAGCAATGACAGTGCCCGTTACGAGCGTCTCTATGGGATCAATAACAGTGACACCTCCATAGCTGACCTGGTCATCGATACTACTGACCTTGAACCAAAGCAGGTGGCTTCCCAGATTATTGGTGAAGCAAAGAAAATCCTGTCAAAAGGAGATGCATGAAAAAAACAGTAGTTTTCCTGGGTATTATCACTGGTATGCTCTCCTTGTTGTCCGGAGCCCCTTACGTGGGTATCAGCCAGTCACAGGTCTCCACTTCGGTGGAGGTAGGATTCCTTACCAACTCAATAGACCAGAATATTGCAGTCTCACTGCCACTTCTTGGTTCTTTGGATAGTGGTGATGACGGGTATCGCTACCCTGTGGCCAGCATGAACCTGTTGTACAAGAGAAAGGTCGGTAGCACCGTAGCCCTAGGGGTCGGGCCCACCTTGCGAATGGGTTGGGAGTACGAGAAGGCGTTGTGTCTGCAGGCAGGATTCTTGGTGCAGGTTTCCTTGGAGGCTCCGGGGGTAAGGGACATCCTGTTTTGTGAACTTGCCTATCTGCCTAAGGCCTGGGCTTGGTCGGAAGGCCCTGCTTCCTCAGCATTGCTTGAAAAGGGCATCGGACAATTTGTCCGATTTGGGTACAGACACGCTTTTTGAGTACTGTACATTATTAGCGTAATTCATTACAGTAATAAAGTTGTATTATCTAGTAGAAGGAGAATCGATAGTGAGCATTCCATTGGATACCCTAATTGATTATGAAGAAAATATTTATGAGATTACCTGTGTAGCTATCAAAGAGGCTATTATCTTGAGTAATCCCGGTTGTGGTGGTCAGGAGATAGAGGAAAATAATGGGAAAATTGTTAGTGAGGTCCTCAGAAGAGCCCTTAACGGTGAAATCCACTTCGAAGCCCCAGACCTGCTCTAATCCTTTTGAGTCAGTAGTTTTTCTGTTCGGCCCCACAGGCGTAGGAAAAACGGAACTTCTTATGGATCTCGATCCCGAGAAGTATTCAGTGGTCAACGCCGACTCCATCCAAGTGTACCGACACTTGGATATAGGGTCGGCCAAGGCCAACTCTGTAACCCTTCAAGCCATTCCCCACTATCTTATCGATGTGTTTGACCCCTGGCAGCAGTTCAGTGTAGGGGATTTTGTCACGTATGCTGACCAGGCATGCACCGAGATCCACGCACAAGGGAAGATTCCTGTGCTGAGTGGGGGAACTGCGTTTTACTTCAAGCATTTTTATTTTGGTCTGGCCCAAGCACCTCCTAGTGATGAGGGGGTGCGCCTTAGGCTTGCTCAGGAGATTGAAGAGCGTGGGGATGCTTGGGCGTTCGCGCGTCTTTCACAAGTCGATCCTCCCTCTGCCAAAAGGATTCATCCCTCTGATATGTATCGGGTAAGCCGTGCTCTGGAGGTCTATGAGGGATCAGGGAGGCCCCTAAGCAGTTACAGCGTACCATCGGAGCCCCGAAATGGCATGAAGCCTCTGATCATTGGCCTCTGGCGAGAGGGTGACGAGCTGAAACAGCGCATAGCTATGAGGGTGGCTCAGATGTTCTCTGAAGGGTTGGTCGAAGAAATCCGCCACCTCATTGAGATGGGGGCGGATGAGAGTTGGCCAGGCTTGCAGGGTATTGGCTACAAGGAGTTCTTCCAAGCAAGAAGGAGCGGAGAGGCGTCGCTTTCCATGATAGGCAAGCAGATCGAACGCAACAGTCGCTTCTATGCAAAGCGGCAGATGACCTTCTTCAAAAGCTTCGCAGATGTACTATGGATGAACCCGCAAGATAAAGCTTCTATCTTAGCCCTTATTGAGGCATACCGATAGCTTGGGACTGTTTCTTGTAGGTTGGGATCCTAAGGTTCTCCAACCTGCGAAGTTCCTTGTTCTCTAGGGAGGTAATCTCAAGCCATCCGCGCTTACTGACATCAACGCCAAAATACTGTACCTGCTCATACCTGAAGATGACTATTTCTCCCTCATTGACCATTGTCTCTTCCTGATCCTGAAAATATGGATAGGGTGAGTAGAGCACGCTGGTCGCCTCATACATGTTGCTATCGAGTTCTTGTATTCTGACATCAGCAATACCGTAGAGGAACGTTCCCTCTAGGATATCTGGTTTCCCGTTCGCTATCCAGGTGTTGGGGTCGATCTGGGTTGTAATGCCTTCGTAGGCTTGACGTGTCTGACGAGAGACAAAGAGATTGGTCACTTCCATGGCTGCAGGATTCTTTACCTTCTTGGCAAGGGATGCCTCCATCTTCTGCAGGTCAAGTTCATTCTGAGCAATATAGTACTCCTCGATGACCTGCTCTGCTGCCATTCCTGCGGTATAGGGGGGGGCAAGGGCATCCTTGATCCTTCCTGTAGTAAACCAGACTACCATCGTGACAGCAAAGGTGACACTGATTACAATCCATCCTTTCTTTCTCCAGAAAATGCTTCGGTCGGAGCGTTTTTTCTGATTCTCCAGGAAAGCCGCACTTGAGGGAACCTCTCGCATCGCCTCATAGGTAGGGGGCTCGGTCTTGTTGCAATCCTGTAGGTTCCACTGAAGGTTTTTGGTAGCCTCTACAAACCAAGTGAGGGATTTCTGACTCTCAAGGTTGCCGCTTGCCTCCCGTTGTTTGGATAGGCTCAAGCGTAGGGATGTATCGATGAAAGAGGTGCTCTGTTGGTCCAGGTTCAGGGAACTCAAGCTTAAGGGAAGGGCCCTGAAGCCATCCTCCCTGGTCTCAGGCGCACCAAAAGGAGGGAATCCTGCGGCTGCAAAATAGAGCAGCTGGACCAACTGGTCACAGAGGGCGAACGGGGTATGAAGGCCATGGTGGACCCATGCCGATACCATATTGTAGCGAACATCCTCTTCTGCACAGGAGGAGAACAGGTCAGCCAAATCTTGAGAAAGGATAAGAAAGCCTCCCTCCTCAATACCCCATATCCTCCAAAGGGGGAGGGTATTGCTGGATAGGTCTAGGAACTGCTTTGGGAGATCAGACAAGGCCTGGGCAAGTTCTCTGAGCAATGGCAGGGCTTTGCTACGTTTTGTTGTCGCAATCTCGGTAATGGGGAATAGGTGTATGGTCTCGAAGTAGAGACAGCGTTTGTCTTCGACCACCGACAACCCTTCCCAGTACCAGGCTTTTGGCTTCTGACCTTCAACGAGAATGAATCCAGGGGCCTTCTGCCCCTGTAGCAGGTATGAGGGAAGGTCTACTCCTGATGGGCCGATGGCCATACAGGTATAGGGTTTCTGTTCAATGACAGACGGGAATACACTTGGGGCAACAACCATCTCAGACCTCTTTCCTTTTTGCACTGGCATGCCAGACAATCCGTTCTTTTGTTATGAATTCTAGGGGAAGCTTTTCTGACTCGTTCCCTTCGGTGCAGAAACGGGTGAAATCCCATCCGTTCTTTCCCCAGCTCTGATGCCTCAAGGCTTCAAAGGCTGCTATGGAACAACTGGAAATTTGTTTGGAATGTACGCTTTCCAACAGGGGCTCTCCCTTTTCCAAGAGAGAGACCAGCCTCTTGGCATGTTCTGTAGCCAACGGTGCGCTAAGTATGGCATTGAGATTCGCTGAGAGGACAAACACCGTCTCTGGAACCAGTGCGACTATCTTCTTCACTATTGCGGCGTAGGTTCTGCACTGGTCAGCATCACAGGTATTGGTAAGCAGAGGCAAGACAGGGACTCCCTTACAGTATGCGTCTACCAAGGGCAGGGTAAGTTCGACTGCAGGTTCCTCGACAAAGTAGCTATGTTCAGCTTTGATGGCATCAGAAAAAAGCGAAAGGAGGGTATTCCGAAGCTCTGTAGCATACATAATCTCAGTATGGGGCAGCTTGATGCCCTCTTCTGTAGGGACGAAGAGGAAGTGAGGTTTGTCGATATCCAAGGCTTCCTGGTGTAATGGAGCTAGGATTACTACCAATTTGGGTTTCAGGTCCGTAATTGCAGAGAAGCTCTGATGCAGAAGATCGAGGACCACAGCATAGCTGGCGTGTGGTGCGATGATTGCAGCGGGCAACCTTGTCAGCTTGGTGTCCTTGTCTGGGAAAGCCCTTCTTGCACTCTGGGAAGCGAGCTCTTCAGGGTCGCTCGGGTAGAATATCGTGTGATGTTCACTTGTGTGCATCTTCATCCTCCAAAAGTAGTCTCGCAAGACGTCCTTCGTCCAGTGTTACTGAGAGATTTTTCTCCTGAGTGGGAATAACCAGTCCAGTTTTACCTTTTTTTGGGCGTCTGAGATGTTTTACCTGGGTGTAGTAGAGGTCTGCCTTCCCTTGGTTTTTAGCCTTGCTGAAGACAAGGGCAAGGTTTGCCGCATCCAATAAAACATCCAGAGGGACAGTCTTATCCCTTTGGAACTTGATGAAGACATAGCCACCTGGGGTATCACGCGTATGCATCCAGTAGTCGTTGCCCCGTACATAGTGGCGTAACAGCTCATCGTTTTCCTTGGCATTGCGTCCTACCAGGAGAGTGAACTGTCCGCTTTGGATAGTGAGTCCCGGGGTTTTTATCTTGGTGGGCTTATCCACGGTCTCTGTACCCAGTTCCCGTTTCAGTTGGCGTATATCCCTGCTCTCGTTGTCTGTGAGGGTAAGGAGCCTGGCATACTTTGCAACAGTATCTTTGAGCTCTTCCAGGACCTTTTCATACTCCCCTTTTGCATTTTCGAAAGTTCCTTTCGCTCTCTGGTAGCGATCATAGTAGTTCTTGATCTGCTCACTCGGGCGTAGGTTTTCCTTGAGTGGGATAGTGACCATCTCACCACTCTCCCAGTTTTCTACTTCAAGGGAGGTAGCATGTTCTGTAATCAGGTGGGCGTTAGCACTGAGCAGGTCACCCATCAGCTTGAAATGATCAAATTTCCCGCTTTCTAGCATCTTGTGTTCGAGTGACGCACAGGTAGCCTCTAACTGCTGCACTTCCTTGTCCCGTTTGTGCCGAATCTTCAGCAACAGTTCTTTGAGTGTCTGTGTGTTGCTTGCCTGGCCGTACTCTTCTTCTATCTGACGATTGAAGGAGGTGTCCTTGCGTTCACGTACAGTGAACTTGCCCCCATCATCCTGCTTTTCTTCAGGTGCGACAAACGTTGCTCCGCTTTTCTCTCCCCTATTTGGCCGACGGTAGAGCAGGTCCAGAATAGTGTTGTCCTCATCGGTGATGAAGATGTTCGCACCCGGGCCGCTGTAGAAACGTAGGTGGAGAAATAGTGTTCGTCCATGATTATCCAGCTCTATGGTTATCATGCGGTCAAAGGGGGTTTGCCCAACTTTTGTTATCTTCGCTCCTTCAAGATTAGCCCGGCAGAATTGGATGAAGCGTTGGAGCTTGGTAGTCTTTCCCATCTGCTGGACTGCAATGGGGTGGGTCGCCATATGCAGGCGGCTGTAGGGAGTACCTACCTCAGTATACAGTGTCCATCGTCCTTCTCTGGGATGGTAGAGGTACCAGCTCAGCGAATGGAAGTCGTGTTGTACCACAGACTGCAGGGTGCTGCCTTCAAGGGGGAGTTCTTCAATGATGAGCTGTAGTTCACGCCAGTTTAGCGACATTGTTTCTCCGTAGGGTATCGTACGCTGTTTTAATTCCACCTGCAAGGTAGAAGGAGCCACAGACAAGGATGGCAGCTGTCCTAGGGGTACTGTCCATCGCACTTGAGAGGGCCTCCTGGTTGTCTGGCAGTAGACGGATGTCATACTTTTTGTCCCTGCTAGAGGCCAACAGGCGAAGCTTCTGTTCGATGAGGGTGATATCACTTTTTTTGAACGTGCCGGGTCTGGAAATGATGATACGCTTGAAATGGTCGAGGACCAAGGACCCCATATGGCTATGGTCCTTGTCCTCCAAGGCCCCATAGATGATGGTATTCTCTTCGGAGGGATAGAGGGAAGAAAAGGATTCGAACAAGGCTTGTAACGAGTGAGCAGTATGGGCTCCATCGATATAGATATCCGGGTTCTCGGCTATTTTTTGGAATCTGCCGGGAAGAGTATTTTGCTGGAGGGCTGCTATGGTCTTCTCTCCGAAAAGCCCAAGCTTTCTGAGCACCAAAAGTGCAAGTGCACAGTTTTGTGCCTGCACCTTGCCCATCATGGAGAGGGTGAGGACCTCATGGGTCTTATCGCGCCACCAGTACTCCACGATCTCCTTGTTGTCGGTAATGCTGTAACTGTGGGTAAGCAGTTCTTCGGAGAGCTTTGTCACCATACTCTGCTGTGATTGGGCTTCTTTGCAGAATATATCCATCACCTCAGGCTCCTGGTATCCGATGAAGCAAGGAACCCTATGTTTTATGATCTTGCTTTTCTCATAGGCTATTTTCCCCAGTGTGTCGCCGAGTATTTTTGTATGTTCCAACTCAATGGGGCAGAGCACACACGCCTCTGGTACAATGGTGTTCGTAGCATCGAGCCTTCCCCCCAAACCTGTCTCAATGACCGCCCACTGACACCCCGAGAGGGAGAAGAGCAGGTAGGCAAAGGAGGTGAAGAGTTCAAACGTAGTTGGATGGGTCTCTCCCCACTGGTCACTGAAGCTGAAGCCAACAAGGCGTCTTTGTAGCTCATTGCCGACATCGACAAGAAGTTCATCAGCAAAGAATGTGCCACTTTGGGTAAACCTTTCGCGGTAATCCACCAGGTGCGGAGATACATACAAGCCAGTCTTGTACCCTAGGGCAGTAAGACCGCTTGCCAAGTAGGAAGCTGTGGACCCCTTGCCTTTGGAGCCCGCCAGATGGATTTTCTTAAACGTTTGTTCGGGGTTGCCGATGTACGCAAGGATCGCATGCATACGATCAAGACGGTAGGTTCTGGTGGTATAGTGGTCTGTCTGCTTTTCCAGGTTGGTAAAGCTCTCCATATAGGTGACCACTTCTTGGAAAGAAGTAAACTGCATAGCTGTAAACACCTCGCGACAACTGTAATAGCATACGGTGGTTTGGTCAACGAGATGTTCGTCAGGTTTACAGATCTACCACTATCGCTGTATCCTCCTCTAGAGATTTCACTACTTCGCCGGGTGTATCAGTGCTGAGAATCCTGTCCATCTCATCAAGTACCCCTTGGGTCATATCCCCAAAGTCAAACATGGGTCTGAGGCGGGCAAAGAGGGGACGGACAAAGTGCCTTAGCTGGCTCTTGTCCTTTTCCAGGGTGCTTTTGCTCTGTAGGGTGAGGACCGTCACAGCCGAGGGGGAGTGATAGGTCCCCACTTCCTCAAAACCAAATTTCTTATAGAGCTTGATGGTCTTAAGGTCATCGGCAAACACATCAATGACAAGGTTTTCGATGCCTCTGCTTCGGGCTAGCAGGAATACCAGGATGATGAGACCTATGGAGGCTGAGGTATTTCTCATCTCCGGGAGGACTGCCAGACGTATGATCTCAGAGCAGTTGCGGGAGTGCAGCACTGATTCTATGTCAAAGTATTCGGAGATGGGCAGTGGCCAGAAATGCTCACTGGTCATCAGAGAGACTGTTCCGACTGGATGTATTCCCTTAAATGCCAAAATGTGCATTGCCTTCTCATCCTGCTGGCGGTGAATGGACTCTTCGAGATAGCCCTTCTCTCCGATCAGAACCTTCCTTTGGATAAAGAAAACATCATTCATTCCTGCCTGGTCACTGACCAGCGAAAATCTGATAGTATCCCTTCTCTCATCATTTGCTGGAAAAATTGTGGTAAACTCCGTACCTACACCCAATTCACTTTTCACTCTGATTCTCCCTCCCATCTTGTCTGCAATGGTATAACAGTTGGAGAGTCCGAGGCCTGTGCCCGAACCCGGTGCTTTTGTCGTGAAGAAAGGGGTAAAGATCTGGTTGAGATCTTTATCTGCTATACCACACCCGGTATCGCCAACCTTTATTATGATCAGTCCATCATGTTCCATACAAGAAAGGGTAAGTATTCCACTTCCATCCATTGCCTGGATAGCGTTGACAATGAAGTTAAGAAACAGCTGTTGCAGTTTACTTTCATTGGCTTCCAGATAGGGAAGGGCATGGTAGTTGCGCCTGACTTCAATGTTCTGGGAGTCTATACCACGCAAGGCGAGTCTCAGGGAGAACTCCAGGATTCTTACGATCTCTACCGACTGGTTCTCTTCTGGTGCATCCTTTTCTTTGCGGGCGTAGATGGAAAGCTCCTTGATGACATCTGCGGCAGTTTTTGAGTAGGAAAGAATGTCTTCAAGATACTCATGATGGACATGATCTTCATCCACCTCACTGAGCATTATCTCCGCTGTTCCTAGGATTCCTGCAAGGGGATTGTTCAACTCATGGGCGATCCCGGCTGCCAAGGTCCCAATGCCTGCCATTTTCTCCGTCCTTACCAACTCTTCCTGCAAGTTCTTCTGCTCAGTGATGTCGTTGATGATCTCAATGAATACGTTTTTCGAGTTCTCAGGTACCTTTACATTGTGGAACTGGAACGAGAATACCCTACCCTTGATAGTAGTTTCAGTCTCCTCGACCGCTCCGTTGTGGAGGCAGTCGAGGGCCTGGCAGAACTGACAGGGCCTATTGTGTTGAAAAAAGGCCCTGTAACATTTGTTGCCTATGAGATTTTCTTTATTATTGCCGTAAAAGGCGACAGCGGCAGTGTTGGCCTCCTGGATGTTATAGTCGATATCGATCAGGCAGACAGGGGATGCGATACCATTGAAGATCGCCTCCATCTTGTTCTTGCTCATGGTCAGTTCATCACCCTGTTCGCGAAGCTGTTCAAAGGAAAGTGCATTTTCTAGGGAAAGGGAGCTCTGGGCAGCAAGAATTTCAAGTGCTTCAAGTTCGATCGGTGTTATCAGGGATTTTGTATAGTCATAGCCGATGAGGATGTACCCTGCTATCTGTTTCCTGACGACCAAGGGGATGAGGACATCTGCAGGAGGGAGCTGTTCACTGACCTCAAAGCGTTTTTCTTCCGGGGTGACATTGAGAATAGCTGAGATGTTTTCGCTTCTGAGCTTATGGAGCTTTTCCTCCACATACGGAGGGAACTTGAAGACTACTTCATCGCCTTCCCCGAGAGAAGTAGGGCATTTGCTGTTGGCGATCATATTGAACGTATCGCCATTGTCCAGTCTCTTTACCACAAATAGTACCCATTCAGTTTTTAGGCCGGAACTCAGGTTTTTCACCACCTCATCACCAAGCTCCTTGAGGTTGACGATGGTCGTAAGCCTGTGGCTGAGGTTTTTGATGGTTGTCTGGTAGGGGTGACGCTTGGGGATGATGATGGTATCCACCACATATGCGAGTAGGTTTTTCAGGGGGTAGATGATGAGGACAGTTACAACACCAAGGATAATGGTGAGAGGGAGAATATCACCGGGAATAAAATTACTATTGAAGATTTTGATGACTGATATGATGATATAGTAGGACACTGAAGCTATGATGGCGAGGATGGTGGAGTAGCTGATGTTGATGCCTATACGGGAATAACTTATCAGCCTGTATCTGTAGATAGTGTAGAAAAGCAACACGGCGTTGATGGTGGCGGCAAAGATGTCGATGGGGTATTTCCCCAGGGTTGGAAAGATATTCAAGAGGATGCCTATGAGCATCACCACCACACCGATGAGGGGGAGCATCAGGTTCTTGTGGGTCTTTTTCAGGGTTTTGTACTTGGATCCTACTAGGAGGATGATCAATGTCAGTATTAGATAAACATAGCTGATGGAGTACGCAGATATGGATCCGGGAGCCAGTTTGTAGAAAAATTCTCCCTCGGAAGTGAAGCCCGCATCCTTTACGATGTTTCCTGAAAAGTTGAGGATCATCAGGGGGATGATCAGAAGATAACTGGCTTGAGCGAATATCCTGATGGATCGTTTGTGGGTCTCCAGCATATCAACGATAAAGTTGCTCAGTCCGAACGGAACGGATAGCAGGCCGATAAGCATAATCCTATTCCAAAAGAGAGTGGTCATACACCCGCTGTTGAGGTGCATCATCATCGAACCAAAGCTCCAGATGGCGACAAATACCATATAAAGTTGGAATGACCAGTAGAAGCCATCCTTCTTAATTTGCATAAATCCAAACACAGTAAAAAATATATAGAGAATAAAAGCCACTGCAGGGATAACGGTTGAGACATCAATGATCATGGAAAACCCTTTTTTCTTTCAAATTAAGATAATTTGTATTAGTATAGAGCCAATATATGGAATTAATCAAACTATTTCTCCTAGGCGCCACCGGATATTTGCTAGCTGGACTCTATGATGTGGCTATTTTACGTAATAAACCCTTGTTGAGGAAGTTTCTCTATGTAGGGTTCTTTATCACAGCCGTCCCGTATCCTGTGATTTTCTTCACTTGGGATTCGCCCCTTCCTGGCTTTGCTGCATGGATAATTGTTCCTTTGCTCATAGCTTTTGCCTTGCTGCTTATCTATTCGGTCATGATAGAGACCTCTCTTTTTTCTGATAGTACGGGCAAGCTTTATCAAGGAGGCACCTATCGAATATCTAGACACCCCGGTTTTTTATGGTATACAATGATTAATGGTTTGGTAATGATATACTATTGGAACTATCGTAGTACTATGCTATTTGTGGGGCTAACCCTTTGCAACCTCATCTTGATAGCGGTAGAAGATCGTATATTCTTTCCCAAGATGTTCGCAGAATATGAAGAGTATAGAAAACATACTCCTTTTTTATTATAGGACCTTCAGTATGGAGAATCACAGTATGGACAAACACATTGTAACAACAGATGATGATCAGGCGATCCGTAAGGTCCTGCAGATATTGCTGAGAAAAGAAGGGTATCAGGTTACCGTCTGCTCAACAGGTGATGAGTTGCTTGCTATGCTTAAGGCCAGCGCAGCTACAGTGGACCTCGTGCTCTTGGACATAAAGATGCCAGGGCTCTCGGGCATGCAGGTCCTTGAGATTATCAGGCGCAACTATCCACGCATACCTGTCATAATGCTTACGGCATTCAATGACCTCGACACTGGTATGAAGGCGATTCGCCTAGGGGCAAGCGACTATCTGGCCAAGCCAGTCCATCGGGAGGTTCTGGTGGATTGTGTCAGCCGAGTGTTGGACGCCACGGCCCTCATACAGGATGAAGTGGCAGAAAAAGATCATTTCCTCGTCCATCAGAAAGAGTTGGAAGACAAACTGCAAAGTGCCCTTGGTGCTCTGAAGAGTACGACCCTTGCTACGCTTGAAGCGTTTACCGAGACAATTGAGCAGAAGGATCCCTACACCAAGGGGCATTGTAGCCGTGTACGAAACATTTCCCTTGCCATAGCTAGGGCCCTCAATTTTTCTAAGGAGAGCCTGCATACACTCGAGGGCGGTGCGTTGCTCCATGACATCGGAAAGATTGGAATTCCTGAAGAGATACTGAACAAGCCTTCTAAGCTGTCAGAAAGTGAGTATGCTCTCATACGCGAGCACCCGGTTGCTGGGGAGCGAATTGTCTCCCATATAGACATGTTCCAAGCCTACCGCCCCATCATCCGAAGCCACCATGAGCGTATGGATGGCAAGGGCTACCCTGATGGCCTGAAGGGAGATCAGATCCCCCTTGATGTGCGAATCGTATCGCTTGCGGATGCCTTTGACGCAATGACCACCAGCCGTGCCTACCGTTCGGCCCTACCCATTGAGATTGCTGTTGAGGAGCTGAAACTCTTCAGTGGTACCCAGTTTGATCCTGACCTGGTAAACCTCTTTATAGAAAAAGAGATATTCCTGCTCTAGAAGGCCTCTTCAGGCTAAGCTGATACGTGTTGTTCCTCTTGCATTTTTCAATATGCCACAATATTCTGCATCTATGGGACAAGACGGAGGCTAAAGATGAGGGCATATATGAGGACAGATTCTATGAAATGGAAAGCAATTGGTATACTGGGTCTTATGATCGCCCTGTTTCCAGGATGTGCTAGCATGACAGAGGGCCGAATAGGTTCCCTTGACCAAAACGGAGTCCCCGCATTGATTGAAGAAGAAGCGTTGGACCTTAGCGGATATTGGCAAGGCTCACTAGCGATAACCCCCACGAACTCGCTTGCAATTGGATTCACTATTACCCCTACTGGCGAAGGGATCTACGAGGCTATGTTGCAGATTCCAACACAAGGAGTCAAAAATTTTGCCGTATCGTCAGTCCGGCAGGAAGAAGCCTCGCTTATCATAGAAATCGAACAGTTACAGGCCTCATACACAGGAACCTATGATTTTGAAGCACAACAGATTGAAGGAACCTTTACCCAAATGGGACAGTCTCTGCCACTGGTTCTCACCCTGGGGGAACCAGTGGAGAATATCCGGCCTCAGGACCCCCAAAAGCCCTACCCGTACATTTCTGAGGATATTGTATTCACCCAAACACCCGAGGACTTCCTGCTTGCCGGGACCATCACGAGACCTGAAGGGAATGGCCCCTTCCCCGCAGTTATCTTGGTCAGTGGCTCTGGCTCCCAGAACCGGGACGAGGCACTGATGGGCCATAGGCCGTTTTTGGTCCTATCCGATGCCCTCACCCGATCAGGGATTGTGGTATTGCGGTATGATGACCGTGGATTTGGCGAATCAGGGGGTGATGCTAGTAATGCAACTACACTAGATCTAGCCGATGATGCCCAATCGGCTGTAAATCACCTGAAGACCTTGCCCTATGTGGATGCTGACAGCATTGGGTTAATCGGGCACAGCGAAGGAGCGATTATCGGACCGATCGTGGCACAAAGGGATAAGAGCTTGGCCTTTTTGGTGCTTATGGCCGGTTCAGGGGTAAACGGTATGGCAGTACTCGAGGACCAGACTGCAGCAATCCTTAGGGCCCAACAGGCTCCTGAACCGGTTATCGTCCAAACGGTCGAGACAAATTTGGCCGTCTACAACACAATCCTGGATGAAAGCCGAACGTTGGAGGAAAGGAAGGAATCCGTTTTGCAGACAATGGTGTCGTTTGGGTTTCCCCCTGATGCAGCAGAGGCACAGCTTTCCTTACTATTCTCCCCTTGGTACATGACGTTCCTTACCCTTGATCCCGCCGACTACCTACAAGGGCTGGATATACCCGTAATGATTCTCAATGGCACCAAGGATACCCAGGTGTCTGCAACCCTTCATGTTCCGGCAATCGAGGCCGCACTGCTCTCTGGTGGAAACAATCGGTATACCACAAATGTCTATGAAGGTCTTAACCACCTGTTCCAACCGGCAAGTACCGGGGCTCCTAATGAGTATGCGTCTATTGAGATTACGATTGACCCGCAGGTATTGGAGGATATTTCCTCTTGGATTGTAAACATTGAGCAGAATTCCAGCTTGTAAAGTACCACGGTCAGTCTAGAATAGGTCCCATATGAGTTATAAAATGCAATATATCTATTTGATATATTGCATTTTACTATGCTACATGAATTTTCATTTTTTACTAAGAACTCTTTGAATCAGAGGGGGGTACATTCCCCGCCCCTTGGGGCGTAAAGAGTATGTAGTGTATACTGGGTAGATGGACGAGCATGTATATAAAAGCCATAACAAAACACTTTTGCTGTACCATATGGTATTTCCTGCAAAATACAGGAGAGAAGTATTTACGCCTGAAGTAGAAGAGACTCTGAAAGAAGTCTGCATTGGAATAGAGAAACGATATGAGATACGATTTGTAGAGATAGGACTAGAGGAAAATCATGTGCACATGCTTGTGCAGGGAATTCCAACAATGCCTGTAACAAAGCTGGTAACTATAATTAAGAGTCTGACTGCCCGAGAGATTTTTAGAAGGCACCCGAAAATAAAGAAAGATGTATTGTGGGGTGGGAACTTATGGACAAGTGGATAGTATGCAAATACCGTAGGGCTGTATGCCAGTAAAGATACAATCAAGAAGTATATTCAGAACCAAGGCAACCCCAATGAGTATGAAAAGATTTATGAAGGACAGATCGAATTGGATTTATGGCCTTGATACCCCGCTGCTTGCGGCGGGGAGGCTTCATTCCCTATATTGCGCCTTTGGAGATTTGCCTATTTCTTCTTTTCATCATGTTTCCTAGATTTGTAACCAAGGTCCTCCTTAAGGTAATTGAATTTTCCCTGAGAAGATAAATACATCTTACTGTTCCAACAGAATGTATTGCCAGTGAGGCAGAGTAGGATTACTAGAGCATTTCTTAAATAGGTGATGTAAAAATATAGAAATTTAAATGCTTGTGTTATTCATTTGTCATTTATGGTAAAATAAAAGCATTAACACCCTTAGACATAGAGGTAAGAGTTTGAAGCACCCTTGCTTGATTAAAAATAATGATGTTAAAGAGTTTTAGAATTGAAAGATGCGTAATCCCCCCATGTAAGAAGATTCTAATAAACGTAGGCTTTTGGATTATTTGCTCAGAGAATAGTAAAAGAGCTTTTTGTATGTGATTTAGCAAGATTGATAACAAATGGGGTGCATGAATCAGATAGAGGAGGATTTTACACATGGAAAAATATATATCAGAATTGAACATTGCTACCTATAGGGGAATCAAGGAGCTATCGATAGAAAATCTTGGTATGGTAAATGTATTGCTCGGAGATAACAATACGGGGAAAACCAGCGTTCTCGAAGCAATCCAGATACTGTGCAATCCTTGCGAATACAATCTAATCCGAGTTGCAAGGCAACGTGATAAATATCGTACTTCCTTAAGGATGGGAATCAATACATTTGAGTCTTTTCGCTACTTGTTTGACAATTCACCACAAACAGAAAACTCCAACAAATTAGAATTTTCCATTTCCGGGATACTCGAGGGCGGGAAGCAAGTAGTATCGGTTACTGGCGAAATATCTACTCGCTTGATCGATTCAAAGGACCCTGAGATGAAATATTTGCTTCGCCAAAAAACAGATCAAACCCTTATTGAAAATCATATTGAGATACCTGAGTTTATTGGGGAAATTTCTGCAACTTACACTGGGGATAGACAACCGGAACTCTTCCCTGAGAAAATAACCAAAATAGGGGTAAGCGAAGTTTCTCGAATTTTCCAAGGCAATAAGGAAAGACCTCTCGTGAAGGTAAAAAGCCTTCAGGTTATGGATCACATCATAGACAACTCGTTTGAAGAGATAATCAAGAGACCGCAAAACAAAGAACAGGCTGTTTTGCTTCTCCGTGAATTTGACGAAAATATCACTGATATCAGGTATATAAACAACGAGGGAAGATTTTTCCCTGTCGTTGAAAAAAACAATTCGGAATATTTACCCCTTTCAATGTATGGAGACGGAATGAAAAAAGCCCTGAGCATGGCAAATGCCATCATGTCATGCCAATCTGGGGTGGTATTGATTGATGAATTTGAGACAGCGCTCCACACTACTTCTATGAGTAAGGTATTCAAGTTTATCATGACCGTTTCTAAAAAATTCAATGTCCAGTTATTTTTAACAACACATAGTCTAGAGGCTGTCGACAAGCTTTTGAATTGTTCTGCCGAAGATATTGATTCCATTAGGGTAATTCGCTTGAAAAAGAAAGGCAATAAAACCTTGTCCAGCGTAATAACTGGCAGCGAAGCTCTTGAAGAAAGAAATAACTACAATCTGGAGCTGAGAGTATGAATGGTATTATACTGTGTGAAGGTTTTGATGACGTACTTTTACTTGGGTATTATCTGTATTAATCAAGTAATAGTGTACAGTGGAAATATGAAAAGAATGAAAAGATTTCGGATAAATTTGATTTCCCAAAAATAAACCCCAGAAACGAAAAAAGAGAATTGTATCAGAGAGATGATGACCATATAGCCATCTGGTGTGTCGGTGGAAAAGATAATTTTGGTCCAGCGATTAAGTTTATCCATACAGTCAATACTCACTTTCCGAAATCTGGATTCCAAAAAGTGGCAATTGTTTCGGATAGAGACCTGAATGATATAGAATCCTGTCTCCAGAAGCTTAATACCCTATTTTCAGATTTCAACGATAAATTAGTTTTGCCGAGACTTTTCGGTAACCTTTCTGTTGCCTAGAATTACCAATCACGAATCGGCAAAATCTTTTGGCCTATAGTCCCATCAGGCGCTTGAGGATCTGAGGGTCCTCCCAATCTTTGCTTGCCCCAACCACGTTAGGATTCGCTTTCTCCACTGCCGCGGTGATCATGGCAAGATTGGCCGTGGCGTAATGGGATATGGTTGAAGAGTCAGCATGACCGAGAAATTTTGCCACATGCTCCAAAGGCATCCCATTCATGTACAGGTGCATGGCACGGGTCGTCCTCATCAGATGTGGGTGTATTCCAGGTAAAATCTCGATACATTTCTTTTTTGCCTCTTCCCCATGCTTCTTGAGCAATACGGCAATGGCATCTGTAGACAACTTCGAAGGCCCATTTCGCTTCATGGCATAAAACAACGGCCTTTTGGGATCCTTCGTAGCATGAAACATGTGGATATAGGCATTGAGATGGGCTACAGTCTTTTCCATCAAGGGCATCAGCCTGGTCTTGTTCCCCTTGCCCGTAAGCACTACATAGCATGGGGAGACTTCCAGATGGAGGTCTCCAAGCTGCACATCAACCAATTCCTGTACACGGCATGCCGTATCATACAGGAAGATCATTGTCATGCTGTCCCTTCTTCCCCGTCGTGTATTGGGATCTGGAACCGACAACAAAGTCTTGAGAGCCTTCTCTGAAAGGTATTGCACTGGCTTTTGCTCTTCCCTGGCTTTTGGTATGTTCCTGATGGATTGGTAGGTGGCATAGAGGGGTACATACTCATCAGCACAATACCGCAGGAAGCTTTTCAGAATTGAGAGCCTGAGGTTGCACGTAGTGTCCGCAAGCTCTTCTACCAGATGCATGTGTGCCAGGAACTCCTTGACATTATCCCTGGTGAAATGATCCAACGAAAGGAGTGAGACCTCAACTTTCCGTTGATTGGACATATATGATACAAACGAGTACATCCCATACCGGTAGGTCTCAATTGTCCCTTTGCTCATTCTCCTGACATCCTTCATATAGACATCAAAGTAATCCGTTACAAGACGCCACAAGTCAGCCTTTTTAGTCTTAGCCATGGCTCACCTCCGGCAGGTTGTCCCCAAGCTTCCCATAGAGGCGCTCAAAGACAGGAAAGAATTCAGGGACCCAATGCAGGTAGTACTCGGTGTCTTCAATGCAAGAATGACCAAGATACAGCCTGAGATAAGGCAGCAGAGCATACACATCCTTTCCATCCTCAATCCATCTGTTGATGTTTCTGAATACAAAATGATGCCTCAGGTCATACAGCCTGGCATTGTTTCCATTGGAGGATTGCCCTATGCCGGCATCCTTTAGGATATGTTTGAATGCGATTGAAGACGAGGTGCATTTGTAACAATCATTGACTTTTGTAGGAAAGAAATATTTCCTTTCTGGCAAGCGCTTCTGCATGATGAGGTCATATTGCTTCAATTCCAGTAGCAACAGCTTTCCAATTGGCAACCTCCTGTCCCTTGATGTCTTTGTTCCCTTGATATCTAGCCATCCAAGTTCCAGGTCTACATCCCCAACCAGAAGAGTCCTCGCTTCTCCCGGCCTGAGCCCGCAGCAATGGATGGTTGAAAATAGTTGTGGCAGCACATACTGTCTGCTCATTGCACCGGAAACCGGGTGAAGAGACCCCATTACCTCATCAGAGAAGAGTTTTCTTAGATCATCCTCAGTAAAGAAATAGGGGACATACCCAGGAGCTTTTGGGCAAATGCCATAGGGAAGGACGTATTGGTCGCTTTCCCCGATTGATTGCAGGTATTTTCCCAGATGTCGTACCAACTGGATCCTAACGACCTGGCGCTGGACGGACTCCTCATCCAACCTGCATATCCACCCGGAGAGCCTCTCCTTGGTAAGCAATGGGGGATACTGATGTGAATCCCAATAAGTGTCGAACATCTTTGTATAGAACAGCAAGGAGTCAGACTTGTGGGTAATCTTATAATGCTCATCAAACCTTTCGATTCTTGAAGATAGGTTGCTGATATAGCTCATAGTATTGCCTCCTTGTAGTAAGGAGTGAGGCAACAAGGTCTGAGAGTTTCATATTCTACGGTAGCATAGATAGTGGTCGAATCCATGTCCTTATGGCCGAGCATGTTGCTGATGGTTCCCAAAGGCACCAAACTCAGCAGCTGTTTCGATGCTGCATGATGTCTCAAGAGATGAGATCCTTTTCGTTTGGAATCCCGAATCCCAAGTTGGGCAAACACCTTTTCTATGATCTTATAGATTGCAGTATGCCCTTTCAGTTGGGGGTGTGGTGTACGAAGCGATAGAAATACATACCGGAGATTGCTTTCAGGTCGTTCCCCCAGCAGGTATTGCTGCATGCAGTTGCCTATGGCAGGCAAGAGAGGGAGGACCAACAGGTTCAGGGTCTTTGACTGAGCCAATGACAAGGTCCCCTTGACCCAGTCTATATTTTCCAGCCTCAAATTTATGATATCAATGGCCCTGACTCCCAAATAGTAGGCTAAGGCTAGAATTGTCTTGTCCCTCCAAGAACCATCCCCATTGTCAATAAAGTTTGCAATGGCAGCATCCTCCTCAGCCTCAAGCATGGGGATGATGGGTATAAGCCGTGGACAATTTATTGGGATTGCCAGAAGTGTTATCTTTTCATATCCCAGATAACAAAGGAGCTTTCGCATAGCGGAGGCGGCAACCCGAATACTGGTGGATGCCCAGGTGCCGCTTCTCAGCGCTTCAAAGAAAGTCACCACCAGTGAGCTGTTGACATCCAAGATGTCATGTATTCCATTGGACTCCAAATGATTGAGAAACTGTGTCGTTACGTTCCTGTAGCTATCAATGGTATAGACTGACAACCCGTCTGATTGCAAATATGCCAGATACTGGTCAAGCACGGGAATGAAGGTATCTTGACTAAGAGATATCTTGAGAGGGGTATTGTATAGATACCCTTCGTAGACTATCCCAGTTTCCAAGTAACACAGCATGCGGGAATAGGTAGGGTATGCAATAATACCCGTTTTTCCCTGCCTGATGAGTTCATTTGCCTGATATCTGACAGCTTCAAGCAACTCCACCCCTGTTTCAAGCGGTTGTTGCAACTCCTTCTCTACCCTCAGGTAGCAAAGTTCATATAATCGCAAGGTGGCTTTGCTAAGATAACGGGTTTCGTCATAGTCCTGCAAAACTTTCAAAACTGCTGACAATTGTTCCATACTGTAATCTCCTTTTGGTAGATACAGTATGTAGCCGTTTTTGATATTGGCGTGAAAAGATTTTGCCGATTCGTGATTGGTAACTCTAGGCAACAGAAAGGTTACCGAAAAGTCTCGGCAAAACTAATTTATCGTTGAAATCCAGATTTTGCCGAATTCGGCAAAATACGGATAATGGTTGGTCTATTTTCTTGGAAAATAACAAAGAACAAAACCATGAGTATGAAGTTGAAGAAGAGCTGTATGAGGTAGTTATTGCCCCGATTATCATTCCTTTTGAGGAACCCGGATCCATCGAGACAATATTGATCAATGCTATCAGGGAAACGGGGATTGAGGAACAATATATTACAACCCAAGCAAAGGAATATATCAATACATTTGTTCTCAAGAGTGGGCAGTTCTCTCGGATTTAAGGCTCTATCGAACCTAAACTGCTGAATATCTTACGTTCAAGAAAAGT
>JAEINL010000124.1 GCA_016342655.1 Sphaerochaeta sp.
GCTTTCCCGCCACTCGCTCGGTAATGGAAGCATGCTTCCGCTACTCTCGCTTCGTTGGGGAATCAAAGAGACCCCATACCTTTCATTTGCTCCTGTTTTCATTCCTACTTTACCTCACCTGGCCTCATGCTGTTTTCGTTGTAGACTTGTGACGTATTTTACTTTTCTCGTGAGCCTTTTTTGGAACACTTTTTTCCGTTGCCCTCTTCCCTATTTCCCTCACTCCTGTACAATGGATCACAGGGAAATCACCAAAAAAATGAAAGGTATCAATACCCCAGGGCAAGCCCTGGAAAGAGGAGGCGTTGCCTCCTTTTCCGCCCCAAGGGGCTCACGTATCTCACCTTGCTTTCCCGCCACTCGCTCGGTAATGGAAGCATGCTTCCGCTACTCTCGCTTCGTTGGGGAATAAAAAAACGCATTATCGCCTCCGGCAATGCCTTTATGAGTTTTGAAAACCCCGTCTTTGAGTGGGGGACGAAGCAGAAACAGCTGATGCGGGGTGACACACCAATAAGCTTATGAAGAGGATCCTATGCAAAAAGACCTATTTACCATCCAGACAGAAGAAAAACCAAGTCCACCAAAAAAACAGAAGAGGGCCAGTGGAAAAGAAAATTTCAAGAGCTTTGGCTTGACGATTCATCTGACCATGGCCCTCAATGAAGCAAAGAATGAAAATATTCCTTTCGACAAGGAGGCTTTCTGCGAAAGAAAGGGATATACGATACAGGAAGTAGATGCCGCTATCGAGGATATTCTAGCCATACAGGAAAAGCTTGATCGAGAGCGACAGTCCTACGAGCCCTCCCTTGCAGACAAGGAACTTGAACTGACAGGATGGCCTCTTCCTTCTGATGAGATACTGCCCGATTTTTATTCTGACCTGAAATATTCGTCACTATTTGAAATCCTTCATACGACGAAATCAGCCGAGCAATTCTCCAAGATAACGAACGGGTCATCAGACGAGGAGATACGTGAACAGGGGATACTGGCCTTTGTGGAAAACCTGTTTACTGATTACTTTGATGAAGATGCCGTCTTAATCCTGATGAACGCCTTCTTCTGGCTTCTCTACTACAATGGGAAGAGATGGCTACCAGTTCGTAGCTATGCCATTGAGATGCTCAAGCTCTTTCCCTATGAGATCCAAAAAAGTTTTTATAGGGATACCATCTTCATTGAGGAGTTCAGCTTCTTTACCAAGAAGAAACTCGCAACCCGTGGCATCTGTTCTCTCAAGGCCCGTCCTACAACCGAGGAAGTGGAGGATGGTCTCTTTGTCATCAAGGCAACTAATGCATTCTACAGCCTGCTCAGACCATCAGAAGAGGCAATCATATTCTCTTCGGAAGAGTAGTTTCTGGATAAAACACGTGGTAGCGTGCCTACGAAAGGGTTTTCGGTGGCACGCTCTCTTCTTTCTGATCACATCCTACTGTCCTAGCGTGAGAACAAGCTGGGTATCGTGTTCTCCTCTGACGATATGCACTTCCTGGGCTACGAGGACGGTGGGGAGACCGAGAAGTTCTACATCGGCAACAGCCACGAGTTCGGCAAGTACTTGTTCACAGCCGCATTGCACAACGGATACGGAAAATACCGGCGCACCGTGATCATCAGCGACGGGCGACCTGGATCAGGAACCTCAAGGAAGAGTTTTTTTCCGACGCACAGCAGATTCTACAGCCTTGTGGAAGGAGTCAACCCCTGATAAAGGATCATCTCTAGGTGAATCATCTATCTGTTTTGTACTATACTGTTCTGTTCTGTTCTCTCTGTTTTCTTCTCTTCTGTAAGGAAAGCACAAGAGCCTTGCCGCACTGCAAGGGCTCTTGTGCTTGTCTTTTTGACAGGTTCTGTTTTTCCCTCCTATACCAGACATCAGATTGAAATTCCCCCTTCCATGGGATACTGTGAAGCAGCTTTCTCCCGCACCAGCAAAGAAGAAGGAACATATATGACGATTAAAGAAAAACTAGAGCAAAAACAAAGATTGCTAGCCGACCAAAGCAAACAATTGCATGAATACACTGAGAGTTCTCGCCACGTTGACCGTGAGCTCAAGGCACTACACAAAGCTCTCACTTCGGGAAAGCCTGTAGACACTGACAATATAGGAAAACGCATAGTGGCTATTGCTGAGGAGGTAAAAACCCATCACACGCGTTTACAAGACTTGAATATCCTCAGGGAGACTCTGTTCGAAGTCTCCCCTGAGGACAAAAGATTTGCATTGAAGGAATACCCTATCCCTTCCCCCTTCTTAAAGTTCACCTTCGAAACAGACCTTCGGGTATCAAGCATGTTTACAGTCTTCACAGATGAAGAAACCGAGTATCAGTTCACCAGAATAACAGGCGGAGCCTTTGATGAAGAGATAACCCAATATGGGCATATCTGGTTTGTGGAAACGATGTTTTCTGATACCTTCGACGACGATATAGCCTTCATCGTGATGAATGCCTTCTTCTGGATCCTCTACTTTATGGGCGACACATGGCTGCCTGTTCGTAGCTATGCCATTGAGATGCTCAAGCTCTTTCCGAAAGCCATCCTCGAGCAGTATCCGATACCAGAAGATTTCATTGAGGCATTCAGCCGTTTTACTAGGAGAATACTCGCCAGTCGGGGGATTTGCCTTCTCAAGGCCCGTCCTACTCCTGATGAAGGAAAGAAAGGGTTGTATGCTATCAAGGCAACAGGTGCGTTTAAGCACTTGCTTGAGCCTACAAGGGATGCGAGGAAAAAGACCTTGGCTAGCATACCTGAGTAACACTTCCCTGTTCATGGCCAAGAAGTGAGATAGGGGTTTCAGAAACCATTCGGGAATCCCGATTTCGTATGCGGGTACAGTTCTTGGTATACACAGGGATTTGATCATGGCAGAGATTGAAAGACGTCTACGTTCTTGCCACGCTTTTTTCGTATCACCTATACCAATGCAGGTAAAAGCCAAGTCACGACAGACAGCTTTCCCTCTGGAAGGGTTTGACATCGCCCGTCTGGGAGGCTCACAGAAGGTCAGAAGTGTTGTTCTCAGATACGCTACAGCCTTGAGGAACCAGATGCAAGCATGAGAGAGAGAGAGCCCTGATGGGGAGATGCTTGAGTCTGACTTTCCCATGATGGAAGCCCCCCCTGAGCCACTTCTTTATACCATACAGCCCTTCCCCAAAGTGACACTGCAAAAGAAGGGAATTGTGGGAAATGTAGAAGTTCTTCCTAGTACCGATACTTTTAAAGGAAGTAAGGATACCTGTATCCTTTTTCTCCCATTGGAATTAATTATATCCCACGATGTGGTAATATATGGGAGAAAGATGCGTCAATTCGATTACGTCAAGCTGAAAGACAGTTCATGGGGAAGGTGACTTCTCCGTGCTTTCTTTGTGTTATCCCAAGGGATTGTTTCGAACCCGAGGTAAAGCAATCAGACAGCCCACGGTACGGGCAAGGGGCGTACAGGCCTGCATCTCATCACCATCTACAGCTTCACCCCTACAACACCCCGGCTTTCCGAAGCTCATCCTTCAGAGCAGGCCTTTTCCTGTACCGTGGCTCAAGAGCCTCAACACACCCCTTGGCAACAGCTGTCTCCCCAATTGAGACAAGGTCCTTGAGCCAAGAAGCCAGCTCTTGGTACCCGTCACGGTTGGTAACCTCTTCTCCCCTTTCCAGGATGACCTGCCTATACAGGGCAAACACCTCCTCTTGGTAGTCAGGAAGCAACACCTCCTGGTAGCGTCGCACCAGAGCAGGAACTTTCTGCACATAGGCAAGAAGCCGATCCAGTCGCTTCTCAGCCTTGAGGACTTCAGGATACATGCTCGATCTATACACCAAGTCATGGTTAAAACCCTCTTCTTGCAGTTCATCAAGGAGGCCGTCAACAACAGTCTCCCAGGTATCTGTTGTGTAGCTGTCTTTCAAGATGCGGTAATAGGCCAGGTTTCCCCCAAGAAGGAAGGTTTTGGCACAGTTTCGCATCTTCTCAGTCTCCCCACTCGCCTGGTACACCCTGAAGAGAAGCTCACCCCAATCGAGGGTGCCTCTGATATACCTAGGTCTTGTATTCTCAAGCGCAAGCTTCTCAGCTAAAGCGTAGTCCTGTGTATCCATAGCACTTTCAAAGGCAAGCGTACTCATACTATCATAGCGTAGGTTCTCCAAGGCGAGAGCCTGGGCTTCCTCCACGCGCTCCTGCTTGAGCAGCAGCGCGTGTCGTAGTTCAACAGAGCTCTTCACAACGGGATCAATCCAACCCCAGCTCAAAGGAATCTTCCCCTTCTCGCCAGTATTCTCAAAAGAGAGAGCGACCAGGTAGTTTCTCAAAACCTCCTGGTCGTCTTGTGTCTCTGCAAAGTGTATACAGAGCCTGAGCAGCGTTGCCTGTGGCTCTATATCGTACTTCTTGGCTTCACAGAAGAATTGGGCAAACAACCATGAGGCATCCTCTGAAGAGACAACACATCCATTCCATAAGGCCACAATCTGGGAAACAGATGCCTGTACATCATCGCCCAGGTGCTCAGTATCACAGTCGAAAGATGAGAGCTCACCCAGCATCATGGAGGTGAGGGAACCGGCATACCGGATCCTTCCCTCCATGATGGCCAGGCGTATCATCTCCAGAAGCTCCCCAATCTTCCTCTTGAGAGATGAGGTGAAGTGGCTGATGAAATCCTCTTCATTTGGGTCTTCATCTGTCTCTTCATATGGGTTTTCCCACGCATACTCACTACCACAATACTCAGTCTCAATGCCATGTGAACAGGCGTTCCTGAACTCAATGCCTAGGGTTGTCAGCTGAATACTCTCATCAGAGGAGGGAAAGGCATGAACAAGAGCTGAAAGCAAAGCAGAGTTCTTCTTGACATATTCGGACAAGAAGGTCAGCAACGCTTCTTTGCTGACATCTTGTAAGAAAGAGACGAGGTCGACAGACTGCGGTCTCTCGACTCTTGAATTCTCTGTTTCTCTATCTTTCTCTTTTTCACTATCTTTCTCTGTTTTTAAGACTTGTAGTGTTTCTTCTTGCTCTGTATGCCCTGCTTGCTCTGCTTGTAGCTCTTCACTATCAAGCTGGTCACGCAGGGCATAGAGCACTGCAACCTCATGCTTGCAGTACTCCCCCCAGTCATAGGGGCAGGTGCACGCTATCTCTTCAACCTCCCGATCATCATCAAGGACGAGGGTAACCTGATATATCCTTGACCCTGCCACCTTAGCGCTGTAGTGGTTGGGATAGGGCATTTCCAAGGAAAGCACACTACCATCAAGGTAATAGCCTTCACCCCGTATAAGGGTTATTGTCGGTTCGACAGCATCTTCAAAGTCATCAATGTTCATAGGGGCCTCCAAGGCCCCTATGATACCACAGGCTTGTGTTTTGCTGAAGAAAGATGTTTGACACTGGGATTGTCGACACTACGTTGACAGTAAGTTTGCCGTCCTTTTGTTCGATTCCCTTGGGTTTGCCAGCCCTAAGCTTGCCCAGCCTCCTCTGTTTATGCAGAGGAAAGTGTTCATCCAGAGCAAGGTGTTCCACTAGGGAAAGGTGCCCTTACAAGGGGTTGTGATGACTGTGGGATAGACTGTTTGTAGGGGGAGTTTCACTGCTGGCAGTGGTAGCAGTCTGTTTGGGGAAACAGACTGCATGCTTGCTTCTTTCTTCTTGATTCTTACTTGTATTTCTTGCTTCTTGCTTCTTGCTTCTTGCTTCTTGCTTCTTGCTTCTTGCTTCTTGCTTCTTGCTTCTTGCTTCTTGCTTCTTGC
>JAEINL010000015.1 GCA_016342655.1 Sphaerochaeta sp.
TTTATTGCAACAAATACAATTAATTTGGTTTCAGGGGGGTACTCACCCCACTGTCAAAATTAAGTTGTGAACATTGAAATATTATCTTTTAGCGATTAAATTTTGTTGTCAAAACCTTTTTAATGCATTATATTTTTCAAAGTGAATACGGATTTGAAGTTGTTTAATTGAATTTATTGATTAAGTCTGGAAAAGGAAATACACGAGAATGGAATACTGGGAGGATTTGACAAATATAAGGTGTTGTCCCCCCCAAGATGCAAATTTCCCTGACGGTGTAGCTGCATATTATAGATTAATCGACCATGATCCTCCAGATTGGGAAGACATTCGGGCCCGTGTGGAAAATGATGCGTACCTCAAATTAGAAGATTCAAGAAAATGCACAAGTAAGTCCTGTTCGATTTTTGGAACAAATAACCAGTTAAAAGAGAAATTCCTGATTAAAGGTAGCCCTGCGATGCAAGCAAGGTATAGGAAATCTGAAATATTTAGTGTTATACTGAAACCAGAAGATGGTAAAATTAAAGAAGGTAAGAAAGGCCATTTTGACTGGTGGGTATCTAGAAGTTTTGTAGATTCGCCAAATAGATGGATAAAGGAAGAAAAAAATGATTAATGTGAAGTATAAAGAGACTTTGGATTATGAAGATATCTCAATGCTTCATATTGCCGAGGATATAGAAACAAGTGAATTATATCTTTGCTGTGCTGTGGACTATAGTGAGTTAGGTGTAGAATACTATGCAGTAAAAATTGATGGTTCAGAAGTTTTAGCCATAAAGCATGGGGAAAAAATTCGGAAATATTTTACTTCCGGAAGAAATATCTTTTGCTTTTTTGTTAATGGTTCTTCAAATGTTCTGAAACAGTTGAAACAAGTTGAAAATGTAATTGGGCGGAAAATTCCATCTAAAGAATATTCAGTTAAAGACTCCCAACTCGAAGATAACTCAAGTTTTTATAGATTGGATTGTGTAGATGAAAGGTTGCTGCTTGAGAGTTCTTATACTAATTGCTTACACGATTGTTTATCTCAAATGGTGAGAATAAAGATAAATTATAAAATTAGTATCGATACTATCAGTCAATCGATTGAGACAGCACGAAAGAAAGAAAATGAAGTTTCTTTTGACATCGATTATGCTTTAGTTGCTTGAAATGAATGAGGATCCTATGAGTGAAAAAGGTGATGGAAAAGCAAGTCTTCAGATGTTATCCTACAAAGTTGATAAAGTAAGGCTTGATGTGGTTCCTAAGGTTAATATTTTAATACATAGTACAGATATAATTGATTCTGAACAATTTAAGTATTCTATTTCGGTGAGAGAGCCCAGAAAGATAAAAGAAGAAGGATCTACAATCTATATTGGTGGGGTCAACGTGACTGTTGATTTAGTTAATAAAGATGATTCTAAAGAAAATATTGCGCATGGTGAGTTTGGCATTACTGGCCTCTTTTTGAAACATGGTACAGACTTAACAACTGTCCAGGAAGAAGCGATTGTGAAGTATAATATTCCATCAATATTATTATCTTACCTTAGGAGTGTGATTACGTCCTTGTTTGCGAATGCAGGTTTAGGGCTCGTAATTTTTCCTCTTATCAATATGAAAGAAGTTGTGGAAGACCAAAAAATAAGAATCATTGATATTGACTCTAGCGGTGTAGAATTGTCAGGTACAAATCGCTAACCACTTCTGAACAGCAGCCTTTATTCATCATACAGCTGTAACTATTAGCCCTCTTGTGATAAGGTCTTTTGCTATGGACAGAAACCTCATCATAGGACAACTGCTAGGGTTGCTCACCGCAGTCTGTTGGGCACAAAACTCGCTTGTCTACCGCCACTTGGGAACCAAGGTAGGCTCTGATGCTGTCGCTCACATACGCATGTGGATAGCCCTTCCGGCTATCATTCTGCTTGCGTACTTCACAGAAGGAAGCCTCTTTCCCACCAACCTCTCCTCCCAGACCTATCTGGTACTCTTTGCAAGTGGTGCCATAGGGTATTTCCTAACCGACATGATGCTCTTTAATGCCTATGTATGTCTCGGAGCACGTGAGTCGATGGTCATCATGACACTCTCTCCGGTAGCCACTGCAGTCTTCTCCTATTTCCTCTTTGCAGAACGGCTCAGACCGATACAGATACTGGGGATCCTCTTGACCATCATGGGCGTCATATCCATGGTAGTGGGAGGCCGGAAGATCAAGGGAGAACAAAGCGAGGAGAAGCAGAAGGCAAAAGGCGTAGTATTTGCAATCCTTGCCTCCATTTTGCAATCAGTCTCGTTCCTCCTTGCCAAATATGCCCTCGACTCCACAGGACCCGTATCGACCAACCTCCTGAGAAACGTAGGGGGCCTGATGGCCTTCATCCTCTACAGCTTCATCATAAAAAGGAATGCACGACAGCACTTTGCCTCCTTCAAAAACCCCAAATGGCTATCCCTGCTCTTTCTTGCAGCCCTGATCGGACCGGTGCTGGGCATGTCCAGCCAGATGAAAGCCTTTACCCTGGCCCCGGTGGGAATCGTCACCACCATCACCCAGACCACCCCGATCCTCCTGCTGCCCATAGACAAGTTCGTGTTCAAGAAAAAGATCACCACTTCAAGCCTGTTGGGAACTTTTATCTCCATTTTAGGCGTGGGTATCCTGTTTTTGGCAGCCTAAGGGGCTCTTGTGTCATTGTACTCGCATTCCCATTTTGGTACTCTAAGGGCATGAATGTACTCTCGTTAGAAAATATCTCAAAAACCCTCGACGAAGAGCCTCTTTTTACAGAAGTGAGCTTCGGACTTGAGGGCGGTGACCATGTCGGTCTCATCGGACAAAATGGGACTGGCAAATCCACCTTCCTTCGCCTTCTCCAAGGCGAACTGCTCCCTGACAGTGGCACCATAGCAACTGCTAGGGATACAGAACTCATCATGCTTACCCAACAGATACTCTTCAGTGAGGAAGATACAGTCCGCTCCTACCTCTACAAAGGGGAGGGAAAACGCATCGCACTGGTCAACTCCTATCACCAGGTAATTGATGCAAAGCAGAACAGCCAGACAAAGAGGGAGCTCGCCTCACTTACCGAACAGCTCGACCTTACCCAGGGATGGAACCTTGAAAGTGACTACTCCTCCCTATTGGGTGAACTCGGCCTCTATGACATGCTTGACGAACCTATCAGAAACCTCTCGGGTGGCATGCAGAAGAAGGTAGCCATAGCAAGGGTACTCTGTGCACAACCTACCCTCCTGCTTCTGGATGAGCCGACAAACCACCTCGATATCGAAACCATTGAATGGCTGGAAAAGTACCTGAAAGACAGTTCCATGACCATGATCATAATCACCCATGACCGATACTTCCTTGATGCTGTATGCACTGCCATCCTGGAACTCGACCGGGGCAGCATGTATTTGCATCCAGGGTCC
This sequence comes from Sphaerochaeta sp., assembly GCA_016342655.1. GTDB lineage: Bacteria > Spirochaetota > Spirochaetia > Sphaerochaetales > Sphaerochaetaceae > Sphaerochaeta. Next base: position 3,439 of record JAEINL010000015.1, read on the forward strand.
TTCAGCGCCTTCCTTGAACGGAGAGCCGAACGCTTGAGCATGATGCAAAAAGAGCAGGACAGGCTCTCGGTAGTCTTGCGTAGGGAACTACAGTGGCTAAAACGGGGCCCCAGGGCAAGGACAGGCAAGGATACCAACCGCCAGGACCGCATCAAGGGGATGCTCGCCGAACAGAAGGATGTATCAGAGACAGTCCAAAGCAGCTTCAGCTCTTCGAACAGAAGGATGGGAAAGAAAATCCTGGAAGTGAGAAACCTTGCAAAGAAGTATGAGGAAAGTCCTGTAGTGAAGGACTTCTCCTACTCCTTCACCAAAGGCCAGAAGATTGGGGTGGTGGGGCCTAACGGCTCAGGCAAATCCACCCTGCTTGACCTTCTCTCCGGACATACCCAACCTGACAGGGGCGAGCGCGATGCTGGGATAAACACGGTGTTCGGCTACTATGACCAGCAGGGACGCAACTTGAACAGCGACAAGGGCATGCTCGAGTTTATCCAAGATATCAGCGAACGGATCACCCTCAGCGAGGGACAGACTGTCACCGCAGCAAGGTTTTTGGAAATCTTCGGCTTCCCCGCAACCATGCACAGAAGCGCCATCGCTACCCTCTCAGGGGGGGAGAAGCGCAGACTCTACCTAATCTCCCGCCTGGTGGCAGACCCCAACTTCCTGATGCTCGACGAACCGACCAACGACCTGGACCTGCCAACCATGGAGAACCTCGAGCAGTATGTGCAGGACTTCAGTGGATGCACCCTCGTCGTATCACATGACAGGGCTTTTCTGGATCTCACCTGTGACGAACTCTTTGTCCTTGACATGGAGGGAAGCATCTCCTTCTATCCAGGCCCCTACAGCGAATGGAGGGCTTTTGAACAGGCAAAGAAAGAACAGATAAAAAAAGAAGAGGCACAGCAGAAAGCACTTGTAGAGAAACAACAAGAAAAACCAGAAGCCTCCTCACGAAGAAATGAGAAAAAAGGACTCAGCTTCAAGGAAAAGAAGGAACTGAAGGAACTCAATGCTACTATGGAAGCACTCCATATCCTGCAGAGGAACTTGGAAAAGAGTTTTTCTGACGCCCAGGAGACGGAACTGAGGACCCTTGCAACAAGGACAGAGACCTACCATAGGAACAGCAAGGCTCTCGAAGAGATGGAAGACCGCTGGCTGGAGCTCTCAGAAAAGGAGTAGCCCATGAGAAGCAGACCTATAGTAATCCTATTACTGCTCGCATGCCTTATTCCTATTTACGCCTCAGAGGTCACCCATCTGCATCTAGGAGTGGGAAACGACTATTATACCATGGGACTGGGAGACAACCTCGATGACGGGCTCTCCTTTGGAGGCCACCTTATGGTTGCAGTCCAGGACAGGATATTTTTCACGATCGATGCCTTGGGTTTCACCGACAGGATCGACACCTCATCCCGCTATGACCAGATCAACATCAACCTCAACTCCCCTCTGGACTTTTTCTGGGGACCTTTACTCAATACCCTCACTCCTTTGGTTGGCATGAGCCTCGAAGGGGACTTTGGCTTTGACAGGTTACAGAACAACCTGCACCAGAGGATCAACCGAACCATTTTGAACCTTCCGTATGACAGTTTAGAGACCAATGTCCATCTCAACCTAGGAGCCACCCTCCAAACGATGCTTCCCCTAGGCTGGATACAGGTAGGCTTGGAAGCGTCCTATCTCCACACCTTTGGTTGGGAGAACGCAATCCAAACCCTTGCTGTCATCAAGTTGGGAAGCGCCCTTTCCCTAAAGGCGGGATACTCGATCATGGATGACTTTGGGGGAGGTCCTGCCCACCACACGATGATGGACCGTCTCAACGGACCAACCTTCTCCTATTACTTTGATGGAGGGCTGGTGACAAATTCGTGGATATACCATCGCAATAGCGGCTCATCCTACGGGGTCTTTGGCATTGATGTGATGCAACTGTTCCAACCTGTCACCTATGAACATACTGATTTCACCTACTCCCTAGGAGCCCTCTATGACCTGGTAGGGCACCAGAACAAGGCCTTCTCCCTGGCTTTCGGCCCTGTCATCCTTCAGACACTGCACAAGAGCGGACCCATGATCAATGATCCGGACAACCCACAGCGGCGTATGACCGTCGCATCCTGGATGCTCGGGTATCAGATGGAGTGGGAAGCTACGACCATCGTTCATCCCTACCTGAACACATTGTGGGGATTCCAGCGGCTTAACCTGCAGACAAGCCCAACCAACGTCATTATTGAAGAATTTAAAGGCTCCGTTGCCGTGGAGACGGGAATCAAATTCGGATGCGACGGACAGTGGGTGGCGAAGAACAACAGCTACCGGCCGAGGATCTCCGCTTCAATCCAGTATATTTTTGACACCAAGGACATCATTGCGATGGACTCAGCCTTTGCCAAGCATGTCGGACCCTGGATATTCCTGTTGGGAGTCGGCCTTGATATCGGACACGACCCTCACTAGAGCATAGGAACATCCTTGGTAACCAGCAAAGAACTGCCATTGAGCCCGACAGCAAAACTGAACTTTCCGTCCCCCACCCTATAGGCTAGGGCGACAAAGGGCCTGACGTCCAGGCCGCTACCCACTACCAGGGAGGCGGTCAGCCTTCCGGATACTACAACCTCCTCATCCCAGAGCACTGATGCATCCTTCAGATAGAGGGAGCTCTGTGCCGTCAGGGTAAGGCCAAGACCCGTCATGCCTCCATAGGGGATGGGCTGGTCCAAAAGGCCAAAGGGAAGGTGATACCGTACAGAGAGACGGGCCTTCGCATCAGAGTTGAGACCCTTTTCAGAGAAGCCCTCATACAACAGGGCATCATCCAGCTTTGCCTCGCTGTCTGTGACTGCATCGAGTTGCAGCCCCAGCATCTGAGAGGAAGAGAACATACGTAGCTGTCCGCCAAAAAAAGCAAATAGGCGATAGCGATCAGGCTTGAGTGAGTTCGGGCCCAGCGTCTGGATCATCCCCAAGGAAGCCGAACCATAGGGTGCTCCAAAGAAATCCTTGGGCCTTGAGCGCCCCTTCACCTGATGCCCAAGCATTGCTGAAAGGGAGGAGTACAGGACATCACCATCCTGGGTGACAAACCCCAGCGAGGTACTCAGGGAGAGAAGCTTGTACTTGTACAGGGATGCCTCATACAGCAAAGGTAGCGATAGTGTAACCGTTGCCCTCTGCTCCTTGTCAAAGGAGGCTTGCAAGCCAATAGCATAGGGACCCGGGTCATACTTGTAGTCCATTGAGCCTACCAATCGGGTATTGGTACTGTCATAGCCTACCTGGGCTATGAGAAGCTGCCGTCTGAGCAGGCTCTGGCTATGGAACCATAATCCTGGCTGCAGCTTGTTTTCGCTCACAAAGGGAAAGGGAAGGACCAGATTGAGACGAGGGTAGTCAACAAAGCTCTTGGAGGAATACACAATCTCTTCCAAAGCAGGATGAGAAGGCTCGGCAGCAAGAGGCCCTTGCAGTGCAACTGCTGTAGGACTGAGGGACGAAAGGGGTACCCTTTTCAAGGCTATCCCCTTCGCCCTGTAGGTCTCATACAACAGATCATCACCCTCGATGCGGGCCTTTAGGATGCCTTGTGGATCAGAGAGAAGATGCTCTACCTTCTTTGATGAGAAGGTATACCTGTACAAGCCCATATAACGGGCATCGTCGGAGACAAAGAGCAGGCTTCCATCATCACAATGGACAGGAGAACGAATCTCACTTCTGGTTGGTGGTACCAGGACTGTGTAGCCCCCTTCCAAATCGACGGCAAGAAGAGAAGAGTTCCCCCCCACTATCTCCACCACCACCACAGTGCCATCCTGTAGTATGGCTGGCTCAAATACAGAGCCTAGGGGATTGTCATACAAGACGCTTCTCTCTGAGGTATCAGCGTTGATGCGCACCAGAACATGCCTGTCTCCTGTGCGCTCGATGGCAACCAGCACCTTGCCATCGGTGCTGAGAGCAGGCTGGTAAAGCATTGCCTGCTCTGTAATGCGCCTGAAGCTGTCCGAAGTGATATCGTACAGCATGAGGTCACTGTAGCTGACAGGGGCCAGAGGCAGTGATGAGGCGTGGAAGGGATCGGTCCAGACAAAGGAAAACAGTGCTTGGGAAGGGTTGAAGGTTATCGAATCACCCTCGATGTTAGGAAGGTCCTTAAGGAGTTCTACACCGGTATCCGTAGCATAGCGGACCAGGGAACCTCCTCTCTGTTGTGTATAGGAGTATCCTACCAACCCAAGATCAGTGGTGGTAGGCAGATAATAATCACCAAACTTGTCAGGGGAGAACTGCGCCCCTAGAGAGGGGAAGTGGGGTAATTCTTTCTCTTGCTCCTCTATGGCCAAGGCGAATAGCTCTTTGCTTGAAAAGCCGGTTTCCTTCTTGAGTGCACCATTGAGCCCAAAGAACGGGAACCAGGTAAAGGCAGTGTTGACCCTGGCAAAGCTCTCTATGCCATAGTGGCGAGCCAGGTAATCGACCATAAGAAAGCCTGTGCTGTAGACTCTTCCCGAAGGGGGGAAGCTGGAGTTGTACCGTCCTTGGGAGAGGGACCACAGGGAGCCTTCGGCCATGGGTGACTGCCAGGTAAGGGCGAAAAGAGGGGAATCTCCCCTTCCCCCTTGGGCATATTCACTCTCGGTATAGGTGGTTATGCCCTCCACCCACCACAGCGGCATCAGGGCCGTGTTCATGGAAGGCACTTCAGGCCCTAGGAAAAAGAGGTACTTTGCCGGACCTACAGGTGAGGTAAGATGAAGGTAGTGTGTCAGTTCATGGGTGTAGAGGCTTCTGAGCCAAGACGCAGTTCGCGATCCGAGGAACCGGTCTACAGGACTGGTCAGGTAGAGGATGACCGAAGAGGGAAAGGGGGCGAACATACCGTTGGAAAAGGCAGGTCTCCCACTCAGGATGACAGGCACCTTTCGACTTGGCAGGTGGTCGAGCAGTTCGGCAAGCTCAAGAAACACTTCGTCGGCAAAAGCAGCAATGTCTTGTGCATACTGGGCATCAATCTCTTCATAGATAATGAGAGTATGCTCAGTCTCGATCCTATCCCAGGACTGGGCCAAAACAGGCAAGCACAACAACAGCAGGGAAACAAAGAGCAGTAATGCTTTTCTCATCAGGCAATTCCTCTGCCCCCCACTTTACACCAACAAAACCAATTTGCAAACCTGTGGGGCAGGTGGTACAAAATGGCGTTTTCCTATAGAATCGACTGGATCATATCTAGGGAGTTTTTCATTGCATCACAACACTGCAACCATAGTTGCTAAAAAAACATCATTCATTTCTTCACTACCCTACTACTATGGGTGGGTTATTCTCGTTGTCGGGGCCCTTGGGGTGCTGGCAAGCATACCGGGGCAGACCATGGGTGTCTCGGTCTTTACCGACCACTTTATCAGCGATCTCTCCCTCTCACGGGTGGGAGTATCCGGCTCATATATGATCGGAACGCTGACAAGCAGCCTAATTATTCCCTTTGCAGGAATTTTCTACGATAGAAAAGGGGCAAGGCTCACCGCTGGGCTTGCTACCTTCTTCCTTGGCCTGTTCCTGATGTTTCTTGCATTTTCCCCGACCATCATAGGGAATCTGGTTGCCACCTTCTCCCTATCCCCACGCGTAGTGGCGATGGGTGTCCTGACGCTGGGTTTCTTTGGCATCAGGTTTTTTGGCCAAGGTGTCCTTACTTTGGTTGCCAGGGGCATGGTTGCCCGTTGGTTTTCCTCCCGAAGAGGCCTTGCAGTGGGTCTTATGGGACTGGTGACCGCTTTCGGGTTCTCCTACGCCCCACAGCCACTGCAGAGCCTGATAGACTCTTTAGGATGGGAAATGGCTTTGGTAGCTTTGGGTACACTGCTGCTCATCGGGTTTTTACCTCTATTCCTCCTAACCTTCAGGACCGACCCTGCATCCTGCTCCATGGAAATGGAGCAAGGTATGGCATTGAGGAAACAGGCAAAGGGAGCAAGCATCGGCGACGCTCTGCAGCAGAAGGATATCGGCCAAGCACGAAAGGAAGGACGCTTCTGGCTTATTCTACTCGCCATGGGTTTCTGGGCCCTTTTCAACACAGCATTCACCTTCCATATCGTCTCCATCTTTTCAGAGTTTGGAAAGACTGCCCAAGAGGCTGTATCAATCTTTTTGCCCACCTCAGTCATATCTGTCATTGCCCGGTTCGGTGGAAGCTATCTCAGCGACAGGTTCCCCATTAAGGGCCTCTTTGTGATATTTGGGATATCAATGATCCTCTCCTCCTTCTCAATGATCTTTCTCGCTATTCCGTTGTTTCGTATACTCTTTATTTTTTCCTACGGAATTGCCTCGGGCTTGTTTGGAATGCTGAACATCGTAACTTGGCCCAAGCTCTACGGAAGAAAGCACATTGGGGCAATCAGTGGGTTTGCCATGTCAATCATTGTTGCCGGCAGTGCCCTAGGTCCTTGGTTCTTCAGCCTCATATACAACCTGTTCGGTTCCTACAAGAATGCAGGCCTGGCAGGCTTTCTTTTCACCCTGGCACTGACCACAACCCTAAGTCTCACCAAGTTCAGGCGTGTTAAGTCCGAATAGACGGCAAGTGTGCCTGGCCTGAGTAAGATGCTGCCTACAATACAAGAAAAAGAATCATACAAGAGCACCAACAACAAACCTGCCCAAGAGGCAGGTTTGTTTAGCATAGATACTGTATTTGGAAAACAGAGCGGTATTGCGTAGAAAGGTTTTACCCAAACAGATGAAAGGGCATCAGGCTATCTCGTGGATCCAACCCTCTGGAGCTTCGATCCTACCCATCTGGATACCTGTAAGGGTATCGTAGAGCTGCTTGGTGACAGGTCCCATGCTGTCCATACCACTTGGCATCGCAATGACGCCATCCTTGGTTGTGATCGATCCTATGGGAGAGATAACAGCAGCGGTGCCACAAAGGCCACCTTCCTTGAAGGAACTCACCTCGGTGAGAGGAATGTCGCGTTCCTCTGTCTCTAGGTTCAGGTAGTGCTTTGCAACATACATGAGCGAACGGCGTGTGATGGAAGGCAAGATGGTCGGGCTCTTGGGTGTGACAACCTTGTTGTCTGCAGTGATGAAGATGAAGTTTGCCCCACCGGTCTCCTCAACATTGGTACGTGTTGCGGCATCGAGGAAGAGGTTTTCGGCAAAGCCCTTGGATTTTGCCTCGTAGCCTGCATACAGGCTCATGGCATAGTTGAGCCCTGCCTTGATATGTCCGGTTCCGTGGGGAGCCGCACGGTCATACTCACTGACCACCAGTTTCAGGGGCTTGATGCCACCCTTGAAGTAAGGGCCAACCGGGGTACAGAACATCCTAAAGGTATATTCAGGTGAAGGAGCTACGCCGATGACAGGCCCGCTGCCAAAGAGATAGGGCCTGATATAGAGAGTTGCTCCACTGCCATAGGGGGGGACATAGGCAAGGTTCGCCTTTACCAACATATCGAGCGCTTCAATGAACCTTCCTTCATCGAAGGGGGGCATCAGCAACCTTTGGGCGGTGTCGTACATGCGTTTTGCATTGAGCTCAGGGCGAAAGGTCACTACCCTACCATCTTCTGTCGTATATGCCTTCAACCCCTCAAAACAGGTCTGTGCATACTGCAGGACACCAGCACTTTCGTTGATAGTGACGTTGGCGTCTTCAACCATTTTGCCATCATCCCAGACGCCTTCCCTCCATTGGGAAACATATCGGCTATCGGTCTTGGTATAGGAAAAATTGAGACTTCCCCAATCGATGTTTTTCTTCACCATACAAGCAATCCTTCTGGTCAGAGATGACCATAATGTGAGTACATTTTGAAGGATTGTAACACCAACGTATGCAGTATGTCTATTTATATGCAAGGAAAATGCAGGAAGTATCGAGTATTTATGCAGAAGTCTTACTTTCATGCATGTTCTCAATGAAACCCATATGCTCGAACTCTGATAAGAGGTAGGTGGATTTACTTGGAAATGGGTACGACCGAGCTAGCAGAGAGAAAAGCAGACGCCAATCAGAGGAGCATACCTTGAAGGCATGCTCCTCTGTAAAAGGATCTAGCGCATTTTCTTCACAATCACTTCAGCTGCCTTGATCAGAGGATACCCAGCAGGAGATCCTGTAAGCAAGGGATGAGTGCCGATCTGCATGGTAAGCAATTGCTTCACCGTCACCCTGTTCTGGATTAGGAAGCCAATGGCGTTGGTGAGTTCGCCGATACTCGAACCTCCATAGACCTCTCCACCCAAAATCATGCCACAGTCACTTGCCACTATCAGCTTGACAGTCTGCTTGTGCGTATGAGAAAGGTTACCTGGATGGGTATCCACACCGGTAAAGCTGCCACATACCACTGAGAAGGTCTCTTGGATTGCCTTCTCTTCGGTGATGCCAGCCGTTCCGAACGCATGAGGGCCGATTGCAGTTGCATAGATGGCAATCGTACCGGTGAAGGGTTTGCAAGGGCTGAGGAAATAGAGGTTCATCCCTGCGGTACGGGCCTCTGCACAGGCAGTGGAGGCTAGCATGGTGCGGTCGAGCTTACGGGTGATGAAGTCACGTTTCTCTGCACAGTCACCCACTGCCACGATATCGTTGTTACAGGGCAGGACACGCATGTACTCACATACACGAATGAAGCCATACTCATTGAGCGGCAATCCTGCCTTCTTGGCTATCTCCGTATTCGGGGCATAGCCCATCGAAAGGATGACAGCATCGGCTGAGATCTTCTCGCCTGTGGAGAGCAACACACTGTGTACACTCCCATCTTTGCCAAGAATCTCTGAAATGCCTTTTCCCGTAATTACATTGACACCTCGCTCGGTGAGATGTTCTTCTGCAATCTTGCCAAATTCTGGGTCGAAGGCCCTGCTTAGGATGTGTTTCTCAATCTCCAGCAAGGTAACCTTGTAGCCACGCTTGTTCAGTTCGTCTGAGACCTCAACACCAATGAAGCCAGCCCCTACTACCAGAATCTCTTTAAGTTTGGAAAGACCGGATAACATCGCATCAAGATAGATCTTGTCTTTGGGAATGGTATAGACTTGCTTCAAGTCAGAACCCTTCAGCCATGCAGGTTTGGTAGGAACCGAGCCTGTCGCAAGGATCAGCTTGCCATAGTTGAAGATTTCACCACTGGCAAACACACACTGGTGCTCCTCGACAAGGAGGTCTACCAGTTCATCAATCACAATCTCAACACCCACACTGGTGAGCAACTTGTCGGGGAGGATATCCTTGCTGGTATCCTCTAGGGTTCCAAACAGGTAAGGTATTCCACAAGGGATAAGTACCTGTTGCTCTTTACGAACAAGCAATACCTCTTTTTCGGGATAGGTTGTCTTGATAGTAATGGCAGCCTGCAAGCCAGAGGCTCCTCCGCCAATTACGACTACATCAGTTTTTCGCATGTATTCCTCCTAAGATTCTTCTTATTATACCCTTAATGAACTATTTTTCAAGAAATAACTCTATAATATACAAATACATAGCATAGTAAAACACTTGCAATTAGAACGCTTTACCTTTTTCTGATCTCAGATCTGCATGCCATTTCCCTAGGGACAAAGGCTTTGCAGATAGACAGCCAAGGCAAGAATAGCGTGCACTGTTGTAAGGGTAAGGTAGGCAAGCCTGAAGTGTATGCGCATCGGTATTTTTACTATCCTCCGTCTGGTAAGGGGAGAAACAGTGGCTGTCCCAACCAGTAAGAGGTAGCTGAATACTCCCAAATATCCGATAAGGGGAAAGCCCAGCAAGGATACGTACGCCAGATCTTGAAGAAAAGTCATATAGGCTCCTTTTTTACGGGCAAGAAGAGAAAGGCTCACTAGGATGAAAAACAGAACCCTCGTATTCTTGCGTTTGGTAAGCAACCTATAGTATCAATAGGAGAAAATGTTTTACAACTGGAATAGTGCCAATGAGTTACGTATGAAGAAACTGCGATTTCATTATCTGTTACTCGGCCTTCTTCTTTCAGCCACTTCGCACCTGTTTGCAGAAAACACGGGGGAATTTGACAAAGACTGGTCGTTCTCCTGGGTCTTCAAAGCCGACACCATCGAATTTACCATGAGTGCCCCGACAACAGGGTGGATATCCCTGGGCTTCAACCCCACAAAAAGGATGAAGGATGCTGATTACATCCTTGCCTATGTGGAGAATGCCCAAGTCTATCTAAGCGACGAGTATGGGACAGGGAACACCAGCCACCGAAGCGATGTCTCCCTAGGGGGAAAGGAATCGGCCAAGGCAATCTCCTTCATAGAGGAGGCAAAGAAGACGACCATTACGTTCTCCTTGCCCCGAAATTCAGGAGACCAGTATGACACGGTCTTTGTAGAGGGCGAGAAGTGCAAGGTGCTTGGCGCCTATTCCACTTCAAAGAACTTCAGTTCCAGGCATAGGAAAAGGGACTCGGTGGATAGTATCCTCTAGTTCTTCAGTGCAGCATCAAAGGCAACAAGCGAGGGGGAAAAGTTTATCCGCTTCACATAGGCGCAGCTTTCACGTGCCCCAGCTTCTCTATCCATGCCAGAATCTTCCCACTCCACAGAAAGGGGTCCTGTATACCCTGCGCAGTTGAGCTCCCTGATGATGCCATCAAAATCCACATTACCGTGACCTACCGAGACAAAGTCCCAGCTCCTGCGGGTGTCACCAAAGCTCAGGAAGGAACCCAGGACTCCTCCTCGCTCATTCTTCAGCAGTTTCACGTCCTTCATGTGGACATGGTAGATGCGGTTCGAAAAATCCCTGACAAAGGTCACTTCATTGACACCCTGCCATACAAGATGGCTCGGGTCGAAATTGAGACCCAAGGTCTTCCGATACGCAAACAGCTTGAACAGCCTCTCGGTGGTATAGTAGTCAAATGCAATCTCTGTGGGATGCACTTCCAGGGCAAATTTCACACCACACTCATCAAATACATCAAAAATGGGCGTCCAAAGGTCGTAGATAAGGCGAAAGCCCTTTTCTATCATCTCCTGGGATGTCTGGGGGTAGGAATACCATCGCGCCCAGATGGGGGATCCGGTAAACCCATTGACCACCTTGACCCCAAAAGCCTTGGCAGCCTGTGCTGTCCTCTTCATCTCCTCGACAGCCCATTCCCTGATAGCTTCAGGCTTGCCTGCCAGGGAAGCGGGGGCAAAGTTGTCCAACCGCTCATCCCAGGTATCCCCGACACACTGTCCGGTAAGGTGTGCACTTATTGCCACACAGGTAAGGGAATATTTCTTAAGAGTATCCCAAACCCAAGGGATATAGGTATCATCCTTCAGAGCTCTGAGCACATCAAAATGGGCATGGGTTGCCAATTCCAACCCATCATAGCCCATATCCTTGGCCAAGCGGCACAACTCTTCCAATCCAAGATCTCCAAACTGACCTGAAGCCAGTGTAACTAACCTACTCATTGTTTCTATTCCTTATAGCACCACAGCACTGTTTGTCCTTGCAGACTCATAGATTGCATCGGTGATCCTCATCAGAGTCAGCGCCTGCTCTGGTGTATTCAGAGGTTCCTCGTTCCCAAGGACACTCTGTACAAAATTTGAGGCATTGGCAACTCGCCCCATAGTCTCATCCTTTTCTGTGATGACCTGACGATTGACCTGCTTGCCATACTCCTCGGTAAAAAGACTGCATGTGTCGATACTTGTCTCATCATAGCCATCACGGGCGAAGAGTCGCTGGACCTTCCCCCCTGCCCTGCTGCCCTGGAAGACGACAGAGACCACTTCTCGTTCATTCATTTCTGCCCAGGAGTTGCGTATCATAAGACACTGACCATCCTCAAAGGTGACCATGGCATGGGCTGAGGTCTCCACATCCATCGCCATTGTCCCATCGGCGATGCCCCACGGTCCCTTGAAAAGCGGGTTGTCCCTAAAGTCATTGAAGGTGGATGCAAGCACACACTTTGGCTTGGGAAAGCCCATGAAGTAGAGTGCAAGGTCAATCATATGCAGGAGGTCTATCACAGGTCCTCCACCAGAGAGTTCCTTGTCGGTAAACCAGCCCCCAAAACCAGGTATGCCGGCTCTGCGGACCCAAGTCGCCTGGGCAGAGTTGATTCGACCGACAACCCCTTGCTGCAGGTAGGTGACCATTGCCTGGGCCTCAGGGCGTGCCCTGTTGTTGAATCCGAACATCAGGGTCTTGCCCGATAGCTGGGCAGCATCAAGCATAGCTTGCAACTCAACAGCATTTCTGGCTGGTGGTTTTTCACAATAGACATGCTTGCCCCCCTGTAAAGCCTCTATGGCAAGAGGTGCGTGGAACTTGTTGGGAGTCACGATAGAAACGGCACCAAGGGAGGGAAATCTCTGCAACATCTCTGTAAGCGAAGAAGCGGTATGCTCGATACCATGCTCCTTGGCAAAGGAAGAAGCCTTCTGTTCGTTGGAATCGGCTACACAAAGTACCTTCGCTCCTGCTTGGGCGAACCCTTTGCAATGGTAGGAGGCCATGCCTCCTGCTCCCACTATCCCTATATCAATAGCCATGCTTATCTCCCCTTCTTGGTGCTTTGTGCCAACACGGCCACAATGATAATGACCCCAGTGACCAAACCGTTAAGGAAGGGGGGTACGTTTGCCATGATCAGGACGGTGTTGATGATGCGTAACATCAGCACACCGAGGAAGGTCCCTAGGATCTTGCCCTTTCCCCCATCCATCGAGGTTCCCCCGATGGCTACAGCTGCGATGGCATCCATCTCATACCCAGAGCCTGCACTTGCCGCCTGAATGGACGTAAGCCTGCTTGCCAGCAGAAAGGCCGCCAAGCCATAAAGGGTCCCTGCATAGACAAATATGAGGGTCTTTACCTTGTTGACATGGATACCCGAAAGTCTTGCCGCCTGCTGGTTTGACCCAACAGCATAGACATAGGTGCCAAACTTCGTCTTGGACATCAGCATGGCAGTAATAAAGGAGACAAGTATCAGGAAGATCATAAGATGTGGTACGCCAAGGAACCTGCCTGCAGCAATATTCCTAAAGGGGGTGTACATCGTATTATCTACGGTAAAAGGACCGCCTTGTCCCAACTGATTGATCACAGACCTCCAGGCACTCATGGTGGCGAGCGTGACAATGAAGGGGGCTATCCTGCCCTTGGTGACCAAGAGACCGTTGACCAGGCCAACTATCATCCCGCCTCCCATGCAGAACAGTACGGTAAGGGTGAGGCTATGGGTGGAGTTGAGAACCAGTACCCCAAGACCACTTAAGAGGGCTACCGAGGAACCCACAGAGAGGTCTATCATCCCAGCTGAGATGATGAGACTCATCCCCATCGCACAGATTCCAACAACAGAGCCCTGCACGAACAGATTGGTGAGGTTGTTCCATGAGAGGAACGCAGGGCTGACAATAATAGCAACAACCATCAGAAGGACAAAACTCAGCCAGTGGCTATAATTGGTGGTGATATTCCTCCAATTCTCTTTCCATTGTATATCTTTCATTGCAAAACCCTTCACTTTAGATTCCCCCTGTGTGTGCCTGTCGAATATTCCATGATTGTGATTTCAGAAATCTCAGGCCTGGACAGCTCTGCTGCGATCTCTCCTTTGTAGAGGACGACGCAGCGGTCTGCCAACTGCTGTATTTCAGGATATTCACTCGTAAAGAACAACACAGCCTTGCCTGCGGCTGCGAGTTCGACCACCAGCTTGTAGATTGCAAACTTTGCCCCCACATCAATGCCTTGTGTGGGATTGTCCATAATGTAGACATCAGCGTCGATCTCGAGCCAACGGCTGAGAATGACCTTCTGCTGATTCCCTCCCGAAAGGGATGTTATCGGGTTGAGGTCACATCCGACGCGGATGTTCATTCGCTTGCGGCTCCTCTCAAAGCGAGCATGCTCTGTCTTCTGACTGACCAACAGGCTCTTGTGTTTTGCTACCAGGTAGGCAAGAGAGTTATTGGTGCGGATATTCAAATCCGGCAGGATGCCACGCTCTTTGCGATTTCTCGGGATCATAGCAATACCACTTCGCATGACTGTGCGGATGTCCTTCAGGTTCAGAAGGCCTCGACTTGTCTCAACGTTCCCCTTCTTTAGCACCGTCGCCCCAAATAGGGAGGTGGCAAGCTCATCAGTACCCGATCCCTGAAGGCCGGTAAAGACGATGATCTCACCGGGATGTAACGAGAATGAGACATCCTTGAAGGTTTTTCCCTGCAAGGCTGTAGCCTTGAGGACCACCTCGTCTGATATGGTTGAGGTGATGCCATCCCTGATATGAGCCTGGACAAAGCGTTTGCCCACCAAAAGCTCGGTAGCCTTGTGATCGTCAATATCCTTGATATCTCCACTTTGGATAAAGGCTCCATCACGAAGCACTGTGTACCTGTCACAGATATGAAAGATTTCAGGCATCTTGTGGGAAATATAGATGAAGGTCACCCCTTCCTTTTTCAGGTTCTCCATGATAGTGAACAGCTTCATGATCTCACGGTTGTTCAGGGCTGTGGTAGGCTCATCCATGATGATAAGCTCAGAGGAAAACAAAAGAGCACGTGCGATCTCTACCATCTGCTTTTGTGCTGTGTCGAGCTCACCCACCACCGTGGTGGCCTTGATACCAGAGTTCATCGAGTCCAGCACCTTCTGGGCATGCTCGACTTCTCTCTGCTTATCCACTCTCCATGCGTGTTTGGCATATTCCTCACCCAGGAACATGTTCTGATAGACACTCAGGTCATTGCAGAGGTTGAGTTCCTGGTGAATGAACCTGATCTTCAGGCTATTGGCTTTACCGGGAGTCATTCCTCCGACAACATTTCCATCGATGACGATAGCCCCACTGTCAGGGGGAAACGTACCTGCAAGCACATTCATCAGGGTAGTCTTGCCAGCCCCATTCTCACCCAACAGGCCGTGGATCTCTCCAGGTTGGGTAATGAAGGAGACATCCTTCAACGCCTCGACAGGGCCGAAGGTCTTCACTATGTTCTTCATTTCCAGAATCATGAGTTTTGCACTCCCTTCCATCCTACACGAGTTGCCCAAGAGGGCAGGATATCCCACCCCCTAAGGGCAACTTTACACTACACAAACATTCAGTCTACAGGCTATAGCGGGTCTTATAGAGGTCTCCCTGCATATATGGCTTGTAATTGGTCTTGTCAATCATGGCTGTGGGAACCTTGTAGATCTTCTCAAGCTTTTCACCCTGCATTACCTTCCAACCGAGATCCACTGCATCGCGGACCATGGAGGGAGAGAAGGTGTAGGTCATGAAATCAATGCCCGCAAGACCAGAATTGTCAAACAACTTCATGAAGCCTTCGCCGGCAGAGACACCATTGATGAGTCTGATATTGATCTTGGCACTGCCATTGTAGTTTTTCAGGGCCTCGACGATACCAAAGACGATCTCATCATCATGGGTCCAGATGGCCTTGATGGACTCGATCTCAGCCTTGCTCTTGGTGTTGAGGAAACTTTCCATCTGCTCCATGGCAGTCTGCTGACTCCAGTTGGTGACAAAGGATTGGACCAGGTTGAAGTTCTTGCTCGCGGTGGTGAGGAA
This sequence comes from Sphaerochaeta sp., assembly GCA_016342655.1. GTDB lineage: Bacteria > Spirochaetota > Spirochaetia > Sphaerochaetales > Sphaerochaetaceae > Sphaerochaeta. Next base: position 19,041 of record JAEINL010000015.1, read on the forward strand.
CCCATTGGTCCTTTCCATGGGAACGGTGGAACTGTCTCCCTTGAACTCAAGGTAGTTTACCTGCCCCTTGGCAAGATCAGCTTTGAAATACTCGTTGAAGTACTTTCCAGCCCCCACTCCGATGGCAACGTTATCTCCGGAGATCTCAGCGGTGGGAACCAAGCCTTCGATGAAACGGTCATATACGATGAGGGGAACGCCTGCTTCCATGACAGACTGGGCTGAGGAGCGAAGCTCATCCCCTGTTACCGGCCAGAGTACCATTACAGATGGCTTCATACCAAGGATGGTTTCAACAGCATTGCTCTGCTCACCACTTTCAGCAGCAGTCATGAAACGGTAGTCAAACCCATGTTCTTTAGCGAGGGCCTTGACCTGTGCCTCACAGTGACGGATAGACTCGGCAGTAAAGCCGTGGTCAGCGCTGGGGGTAACTACTCCCATCAATTGTTTCTTGGTAGCCGATTCTGAAGCACCGGCAGCAAAGACGACGCTGGTTACTACCAGCAGGATGGCTAAAACGGCCAACATTTTCTTCATACGAACCTCCTGACAGGCAAACATAGGGTTGCCTGCTTGTACGTTAGTATAAATCTTTCAGAAAATATGTCAACTTTTTTCGAAATTTTCAATTTATTACTACTAATTCTCTAAAATTATGCCAAAAATCTCTAAATTACTCAACTCTCTTGTAAAATTTTACATATTTTACATTTTATTCTTGAAAACTGTGAAGAGACCTCGTACACTACAAAGCAGGGGTACATGAAGATGAAACACCACAAGAAAATTACCTACTCGGAAATATCAGATTTATCAGGAATATCCATTGCAACCATATCCAGGGTCATAAACAACTCTTCCAATGTCAGGGAAGAGACAAGAAATGCTGTCATCGAGTCGATGAAAAGCCTGGGATATGACACCTCTACGATCGAAGCACTCTCACTGAAAAGCAATGACCTGATCATTTTCAACATTCCCTCGTTGGACAACCCCTTCTATAGCCTCATCATCAAGGGGGCAAAGGCTGCGGCTCAGCGTAACGGGTACAACATGCTGGTCAACGAGGATCCCCTCGATGACAAATCCATCGAGGCTTTCTCAGGGCTAGTGAAAAAGACCAATGCTGCTGGGCTCATCACCACCAACTGCATCACCCGATCAAACCTGCTCAAGCTCAATGCGATCCTCCCCCTGGTGCAGTGCTGTGAGTGTATTCCTACAGCTAACATCCCTTTTGTCACCATTGATGACGTTTCGGCTGCACGAAATGCGGTGAGCTATCTGATTTCCCTAGGAAAGAAGCGTATAGCCTTCATCAACGGGCCATTGGAATATAAGTATGCGCAGGACCGCCTGAAGGGGTACCTACAGGCCTTGGATGCTGCCCATATTGAAAAGGATAGTGACAGAATCATCCAACTGCAGGAGATCAACTACGATATGGCTGTCTCTGCAGCCTTCCAGCTGTTGAACTCAGAAAAGAGGCCTGATGCCTTCTTTACAAGCAGTGATGTCTATGCAGCGGCTGCCATCAAGGCAGCAAGACGCTCTTCGCTGAGGGTTCCCCAGGACATAGCCATTGTGGGATTTGATAACATCGAGCTATCCTCTATGTGCACCCCTTCCATAACGACAGTCAACCAGCCAAAGTTCCAGCTAGGACTGCTCAGTTGTGAGATGCTGATAAAGAGGATCTCTCAAGAGCAGATCCCCATCAGTAACATGTATATGGATACAGAGCTTATCGTACGGGAGACAACCCAGAGCTCTATGGCCGACTTCAGATAATTGGACAGTAAGATATCCCGTAAATTCTTAGCCCTACCCCTTCACAGCCCCTATCATGATTCCTTTGACAAAATACCTCTGGAGGAACGGGTAGAGTATGATGATGGGAAGTGTGCTGGTTATGATGACAGCACTCTTGATTGAGATTGCTATGCTCGTCTTGTCCCCTGCTCCGGCAGCATCACCGACCATGCTGGTGCCAGTCACTATGTTGCGTAGGAAAAGCATGACAGGAAACTGCGAACTCTTGAGGTAGATCAGGCCATTGAACCAGTCGTTCCAGAAGAAAACTGCTGTATAGAGCCCGACTGTGGCAAGAGCCGCACCACTGAGGGGCAGGATTATTCTCAAGAGGATACCGAGGTAGTCCAGGCCATCGATGATGGCAGCCTCCTCCAAGTCGTCCGGGATGGTGCGGAAGAAGTTTATCAGGAGGATCAGGTTGAACTGGTTTATCGCAAAAGGCAGCAACATCGCCCACCTTGTATTGACCAGGTGCAAGCTAGAAACCAGAAGGTAATTGGGGATGAGCCCTCCGGTGAAAAACATGGAGAATATCACCAGCTTCATCAGGGCCTTATGCCCTCTGAGCTTGCTTTTGCTCAGCGGATAGGCAAAGAGAATCATCATTACCAGGGAGATGGCTGTCCCTACAAAGGTATAGAGGAGGGTATTGCCATAGGCATGGAAGAAGTTAGGATAGCTGAAGATCTGCAGGTATGCCTCAATGTTGAGGCCTTTGGGCCAGAGAAAGACTTCATTGTTGATGATGGCTCTCGGACTGGAAAGGGAGAGGGCTATCATGTAGACAAACGGGATAAGGCAGAGCACCAGCGAGGTGAACATTACCAAATTGACAAAGAGGTTGAAGAGGAAGTTGGAGCGTGTCTTGTATTGTTTCATATCAGTAGATCCCATCGCCGGTGAGGCGTTTGCTCAAGGAGTTGCTGCCTGCAACCAGCACGATGCCTATCAGGCCGCTGAACAGCCCGATGGCAGTCGCATAGGAGTAGTTCTGGTTGGCGAGGCCTGTACGGTAGACCAGGGTGTCGATGATATCGCTGACCATACTGTTATCAGGGGTATACATTAGCAGGACCTTCTCAAAACCCAGGGAGAGCAGGCGCCCCACATTGAGAATCAGCATCACCATGATGGTGGGCATGATCGAGGGTATGGTGATGTAGATGATCTGCTGGCCCTTGTTCGCACCGTCGATGGTAGCCGCCTCATAGAGGTCGGCGGGGATGCCGGTGATGGCAGCCAAGTAGATGATAGCTGTCCATCCGGTATATTGCCAAGTGTCCACAAGCACATATATAAGGCGGAAATACTTACTGTCGTTCATAAAGTATATTGCATCCAGGCCAAAGAGCCTCTCCCTCAGAAGGTTGATGATGCCTGACGAGGGGGAGAGAAGCTCTCCCAGAATGGCTATCACCACTACTGTGGATATGAAGCGCGGCATGTAGGAAACTGTCTGCACCACCTTCTTGAAGGCAAGGTGGCGCACTTCGTTCACCAGGATGGCGAAAAGGATGGGAATGGGAAAGTTGACTATCAGGTTGAGCAGACTCAGGACCAAGGTATTCCGGAAGGCCCGCCAGAAAGCAGGGTCCTCAAAGAAGCGCTTGAAATACTGAAGGCCGACCCATTCGGTCCCCCAAGCCCCCATTCCAGGGCGATAGCGACGGAAGGCAAGGACGTTGCCTACCATCGGGGCATACTTGAAAACAAGAAAATACAACAGAGGAAGAACCAGCATCAGATAGAGCTGCCAATACCTTGTAAAGTACTTTTTCGTTGAAATCGTATTGACAGTGTCATTCTTCGCCTTCATTCATACCTCCAAAAGCAATAGGCCCTGCCCTTTCTTCGAGCAGGGCCTACAAAAAAGTCCCTACATTACAGGCTGGCGTTATACAAGGCTGTAAACTTCTCGATGCCCAGGTTCTTCATCTCCTTGACATAAGTATCCCAATCACTGGTGAGACTCTTGCTGCCTGTCAGGAAAGCAGAATTCCAACGCTCAAACGTATCAAACAGAGGTGTCTGCAGGGTTCCTGCCTCCTCAGCCTGACGGTCGTCAAACTTCGCATTGGGAGGAATGGCCTGGATGACATTCCCTATGGCCTCGACTTCCTTGTTGATCCTTGCATAGTTAGCATCATACTTGGTCATCTCACGCGCATTGATCCATACCATCTGGGTGACATCACTGCCACAGCCGTACTTCACCTGCAGGCTCTTGTAGATGCCTTCGCTTGAATTAAGGATTTCAGGGACGAACTGCACCTTGCCATCCTTCATAGTGTATGTGGTGCCTTCGACACCAAGACACCAGAGCTTGGCATTTTCTGTGGAGTAGAACATCTCGTCGACTGTTCTGACCAACTGCTCAAAGTCAGCTCTCTTGCTGGTCTTGTACGGGAAGAGGATTCCACTACCTGTCTTGCTCTTGGGCTGGTGGTGAGCACCGGCAGGGCCTGCAAGGGCCGGGTACATCTCCAGCTTGAAGCCGGGGATATTGCTGGTGGCGCTCACGCCTCCGATCTGGTCATAGTAGGCATAGGTTGCCATGGAAGCGCCGGTGGCGAGCTTCTGTGACCATTTGTCCCCATCGATGGGTTCAGCCATCTCAGGATCGAGCAACCCCTCTTTATACAGCTTGTGGAAAAAGCTGACATACGCTTTGTACTCTTCGCTGATGGCTCCTGCAAAATAGCGCTTGGCTGCATAGTCCCAGCTGAGGGTGTTGGTGCCACTAGCTCCATTCTTGCCCAGGGAGATACCCCAAGAGGGCATGGTCATGCGGTACAGTACCCTAGGTCCTGCCAAAATGGTCAGAGGATAGGAGGATGGGTTGTTCTGCTTGAATACCTTCAGAACATTGTACAGCTCGTCATAGGTCTTTGGAGCCTTCAGGTTGTACTTCTTGAGCAGGTCCTCACGTAAGATCAGACCACCATCATAGAAGGGAACATCAAACAGGGAGGGCAGGAAGTAGCGTTTGCCATCCTTCAGATTCAGCAGGGCTATATTGTCCTCAAGGCCGAATTCCTTTACCCTTGCGTTGAAGTTTGGGGTCCATTCCTTGTAGTCGCTGATGGGAACCAAGGCCCCGTTGAGGGCAAGGGCGGCATTCTCCCCCTTGGTTGACTGGTAGAGAATGACATCAGGTGCATTGGTGCCGGTGTTGAGGGCAAGAGAGACCTTTGTCTGATAGTCGGCGATGGGGATGATCTCAAATTCCACCTCAGCATTCACCCGTTTCTGCACCTCTGTAACCGTCAGCCAATCCTGCTTGAACGGAAGTGTTGCGTTGTCCGAATAGTACAGGGAGAATTCGATAGGTCCCCCACTCTTCTTCTCTTGCACCCCTTGAGCGCTCAGGGTAAGTGCAACTGCCATGAAAATCAACAGAGAAACCAATAGGGTTTTCTTCATAGACCCCTCCTTTTGTATGTGAGAAACCGCACTGCGGTAATCCGTACAACCAGTCACTCAAGGTAAGTACAGCTTCAAGCATAGTGAGTGAATTGCTCCATTCCATTATAGGCATTGAAATAGAGATAGGGCAACAAATATTTTTACTTTAGTAAAATTTTTATATGAAAATATTTTTCAATTACAGGAGAATCTTTCCCATTACTACGGGATGGATAGCTCCTGTGGCAGCAACCAAGGTGTTGGTCTTGCCACAGACTGCCTCATTGGCAAGAATCGCAAAGGCAACAGCCTCCTTGCTGTCGCTGTTATAGCCAAGATCTTCCTGAGTAAGAACCTCGGTACCTTGCAAAAGGCTCTTGAGCGAAGTGAGCAAGGTCAGGTTATGACTGCCTCCACCGCTGACGATAAGGCGGGCGGGCATCCCCTTTGCAAAACGCTCCAAACCTCTGAGTACACACAGGGCGGTATACTCGGTAACCGTTGCAAGAAGGTCAAATGGGGCGATCATGAGCTCTTCCCGCCTTTTTTCCAGCATATCCACGTATTCCTGGCCGTAACGCTCCCTTCCTGTGGTCTTTGGGGGAGGGACCTTCAGGTAGTCATCGAGGTCCTCCATCCAGGCAAGGAAGGTGGAGCTTACCACCCCTTGTCTTGCCATCTCCCCATCCGCATCAAAATAAGAGCGCCCTTTACTATAGCGATAGGCAAAAGCGTCTATGACCATATTTCCAGGTCCTGTATCGAAAGCAATCACCTCCTCTTGCGAGCAGTCTTTTGCAAGGATGGTGATATTGCCAATGCCCCCGAGATTCAACAGGGCGACAGACTTCTCCTTGTCACGGAACAAAAGAAAATCAGTGTAGGGGACCAGAGGTGCTCCCTGCCCCCCTGCCGCCATATCCCGTACCCGAAAATCACTGACCACTGCACACGAGAAGGCTTCTGCAAGCAGGGAGGGTTCCCCTACTTGCAAGGATCCCCGTACTTCACTAGCAAAATACTGTCGGCCTTGGGGGAGGTGATAGAGGGTATGCCCATGGCTTCCGATGAGAGTGACACTGCTGTAGGCAGTGTCACTCTCATCACAGACCTTTTTAGCAGAGAGGACAAACAGCTCGCCCAAACGGATGGAGACCATCAGAAGCTCTTCACTGCCTCCACTCTTCCCTTGTGCTAGTTGGAGCAGACGTTCACGAAAGGATTTCTCATAGGGAAGGGATACAAACCCAATCTCCTGTACACGGGTTTCAAGGCCAGAGCCAGTTATACGTACCAAGGATGCATCAATACCATCACAGCTGGTGCCGCTCATCAGACCTATGACCAGACGGGTCTCCTTGCTAGCAAGGTCTTCTACCCTTCTCACTCTTTCGCCCCAAGGTAATCCTTGTAGATGCCTGGTTTTGACCCTTCGATAAGGGTGGCGCCCACAACTTTCTCATAGAACTGTTGGGGCCCTACCCCTCCTATAATGGCGTAGGCATACCCCTGTGCTCTAAGTGCATGGAGGCTTTGTAGCAACAAGGCTTTGCCGATTCCCTTCTTCTGTTCGCTCTCCAGCACCCTGGTGGGACCGAAGAAATTGGGGGCTGTGGCGTTGTAGCAGGCATAACCGACTATCTCATTGCCCCTGGTGGCAAGAAACAGGGAGATGGGGGTATGGCTGAAGCAGACATCAGCCTCACCAACGGCACCCTGAGAGGAGTGCTCTCCTATCCAAGCGAGTATGCGAATCTTGTCTGGCGCCATTGCACGACGGATCTCAATGCCATGGCCATACAATTGGGGGAGAATATCGTCCATTTCAGGCAACTCATACAGTTTAACCAACATATCAGGCATATAAATCTCCTAAAGTTTGACCGGAAGCTTTCCGGTGGGGACAAGGTTCCCTGTCAGGACCTTGGCCAAGGCCTCCAACACTTCCCGTCTGTAAGCAAAAGTCGCATAGCTCTGTACAGACTGGGGAATATGAGCAAGGTCATACGGATTTCTCAGGGCGATGGCACAGATTGGGATTCCAAGCTTTGCCAGTTTTTCAACCAGGTTGAGCTGCCCCGTATAGAGGTGTCCATTGTAGGTCCCCACCACCACAGATGTGTAGAGAGAAGCCTTCGTGGCAACCAATTCAATCTCCTCAGCCTGAGGGTCGTCAGAGAGGACCATTGAGCCTCCTCCAAGGCGTTTTTCCATCTCAGGGGCGAAGGAAAGGGTATCATGCATGTTGGAGACATAGGTTGCATTGAAGAGACGTGGAGCGACGAACAGAGGGTTTTCCCCCAACAGGAATCCACTTTCATTCACCAGACATAGTGACTTCTCCACAAGACTTTGGTTTCTTTGCTTGTGGTCTTGGCACCCTACCACAGAGAAATCGCTCTTATCCTGTTCAGCGAGCATCGATTTTGCCAGCAGGATCTTCTGTGTGGAGGTAGAGAGTTCCTCCTCCGAAAGCCTTCCATCAGAGAGGGCCTCGTGTACCAGGTCTATGGCTTTGCAAGCCAATTCCACATGATGGCTGATACACACCATGTCAGCTCCTGCCTGCAAGGCAGAGAGCGAGGCTTCAACAGTTCCATAGTAGCGCCCTATCGCCTGCATCTCCATGCAGTCGGTGAAGACTAGGCCCTTGAAGCCCAGCTCCCCCTTGAGGAAGTCAGTCAGGATACTACGACTCATCGTAGCAGGGAGTTCTTCCTTCTCCAAGGCAGGGAAGAGGATATGGCTACTCATGATCCCTTGAATCCCCCCGTTGATGGCGGAACGGAAAGGCTCTATGTGATCTTCAAGCTCTCCCCTGTCGGAGAGTACCTTGGGAAGAGCCAGATGTGAATCAAGGTGGGTATCGCCGTGGCCGGGAAAGTGCTTGCCAACTGCCATGACGCCCTTGCTCTGCAAGCCTTCTACCATGGCAAGGCCATATTCAATAACCTTCTGCTTGGTATCACCGTAGCTACGCACCCCGATGACTGGGTTCGCCTTATTGCTGTTCACGTCCAAAACAGGGGCAAAGTCACAGCTAATGCCCAAGGCATTCAGTTCACTTGCTGTAATGACACCAGCCTCATAGGCTGCAGAGCTCTCCCCTATAGCACTGATGGCCATAGCTGAGGGAACATTGGTACAGTCCTCACTGAGACGGGTGACCATTCCTCCCTCCTGGTCGATACCTATGAGGGCATCGGTTGAGCACTCCGCTCGTACCAGAGCCTGTATATCCTCACAAAGTCTTTTCACCTGCTCTTTGCTCTCAATGTTGCGGGCGAAGAGAATGACATTTGCAATCTTATGGGTTCTGACAGCCTCCTTAAAGGCCTCATCCATAGTTGTACCTGGGAACCCACAGATAAAATGCTGTCCGATCATGGTAGTGATGTTCACAATTGCTCCTTTATTGGTAGAGGTGAAACCTCTGTTTCTGCTTAACAAATACTGCACTCTCCTCTTCCCAGCAATGGATAAGATGGGGAAGGTCAGAGAGCAGTAGGGGAATGGTGTTTTTGCCGGCCAACCTCTCAAAGCTCATCATGGACCCTTCATGCCCAGCTGGCAAGAAGGAAAAGTCCTCAGGATAGTGTTTTGCGATAAGGTGTATCAGTTTGAGGGCTGTTGTGACAGGTCGGGCTTGATGCTTGTCCAAGACATGTATCTGCAAGCCTTTACAACTCTTTCCTGCATACTTGCTTGCAGTCGGGGTAAAGTGTGCCGGGGTGAAACCCACCCCTGGCAGGTCAAGATCATTAGCCAGCCTTGTCAGGGAAAATGGCTCCAGGAACGGACTCCCTATCAGGGAGAAAGGGGCACTGGTGCCCCTCCCCTCACTGAGGTTGGTCCCTTCAAAGAGGCACATCCCGGCATAGAGAAGTGCAGAGGAGAAATGTGCAATGGCAGGGCTGGTCATGACCCAGGGCCTAAGAAGGTCAGTAAAATACATGCTTCGTTTCCATCCTGCGAGAGGGATGACCGTAAGGTCACATTGTATGTGCTCCACTGTGTTGAGGTACAGGGCAAGCTCCCCTATGGTCAGGCCATAGCGGATAGGAAGAGCGGCCGGCCCGACAAAGCTGAAGGAATCCTCAGGCAGGATATTGCCTTCAACAACCAAACCACCAAGGGGATTGGGACGGTCGAGCACTATGACCGACAAGCCCAAGTTCGAGGCATCGATGAGCAGGTTCTTCAAGGTCGCGATGTAAGTATAGAAGCGCAGTCCCAGGTCTTGGATATCAAAGACCAAGGCATCAAGGCCATCAACCATGGAAGGTACAAGGCTCTGATTCTCCTGCTGGTAGAGACTGTATACAGGAAGGGAAGTGTAGTCATCGATGCAAGTCTCTATGGAAGAGCCAGCCGCACCATCGGAATAGAGGCCATGTTCAGGGGCAAAAAGGGCCCTTACGTCATATAATGAGGATAGAACCTCGACACTGGAATGGAGAGAGTAATCCACTGCGCTGGCGGTGGTGACAAGCCCTAAGCGCCTATTCCTAAAGAGATGGGTCCATGATGCTATTGTGTCCAGTCCACTTGCTACCATAGTTGACTCCTTGTTAGGTATGGTACGACAGGTTAGTGCCAAAGGCAACTGACAAAGAAAGCATACATTGTAAATAATTTTCAATTATCAAAATGAATATCATGAAAATTATTGTTGCCACTGGTGGATATTCAGCTTATACTGCTTGTAATGAAACCCTTGATGGAAACTGAACAGCGAAATCCCCTCTCCTACAGGATTGATTCCAAGTCCACCTTGGAAATCCTGGATATCATCAATGCAGAAGACAAGAGAGTTCCGTTTGCCGTGGAATCGGCAATCCCCAGTATAGCGGCCATCGTCGATGATGTCGTGTCCTCTTTCAACAAGGGAGGACGACTGTTCTATATCGGAGCTGGGACCAGCGGCAGGCTTGGTGTCCTCGACGCCTCAGAGTGTCCCCCCACCTACGGAGTGGATCCTGCAATGGTGCAGGGCATCATTGCAGGGGGGGCAAAGGCCCTGACAACCTCAGTCGAATGGGCTGAGGATGATGGGGAGGCGGGCATTGCGACCCTCAAAGACCATGCTTTCTCCCCTATTGATGTGCTTATCGGCATAACCGCAAGTGGGGGTGCCCCCTTTGTAGTGGAGGCCATGCGCTATGCAAAGGAGTTGGGAGCCAAGGTTGGGGCTATCAGCTGCAACAAGGACACTGCTGTCTTTGACCTCATCGATGAGGACCATCGCATCTTCGTCCCGGTGGGACCTGAGATAATTACAGGATCTACCAGAATGAAGTCGGGCACTGCCCAGAAGCTGGTGCTGAACATGATCACAACCACTGCTATGATCCGCATAGGGAAAGTATTCAATAACCTTATGGTTGACCTGAGGCCGGTCAATGCAAAGCTTATCCTTCGTGCACGAAGGCTCATCACTGAGGTCACCGGATGCTCACAAGAGAGGGCGATAGAGCTGTTTGAGTCATCAGGGCATAACACAAAGGTGGCCATAACCATGGGCTTGCTCAGTGTGAACAAACAGGAGGCGACAGAGCTGTTACAGCTTCATGAAGGAAGTATCTCCCGCGTTCTGGACTCCCTTCACTGACAATCCTTATCCCTTTGGTTCCTTCAGCTTGCCCACATGGCTGACGGCCTTCCACGTCGTGGTAATGGAGTGCTCTGCATCAGGGCTTCTTGCGATAAGACTGCTGTAGAGGATATCAACTACCACCAGCTGGTTCAGCCTGGAAAGCGTCGCCCCCTGACGGTAGAGGGCCTCACTATCTGGCACAGTGAGCACCACATCAGCAAGCTTGGAAAGGGAGTTCCCCCCTACCCTGGTTACTGCGATGACCGTGGCTCCTACCTTCTTTGCCTGCTGGGCAACCTGGCGCATGGTCTTTGTCTCCCCTGAGTAGGAAAAAACGACCACAACACTTTTTGTATCCAACGCACAGGCATTGACTATCTGCAAGTCCGGCTCACTGGGAAAACTGGCATACATGCCAAGTCTTCCCAACTTCTGGTAGAGGTCCATGGCAGCTAGAGCAGAGGCTCCGATGCCTGCAAGAAGAATCTTCTCGCTCTTGAACAGACGCTCCACAGCAATCTCCAACTGTGAGCTGGAAAGCACTTCCTTGAGGGAGTGTATGCTTGCACAGGCTGTATCGACCATCATTGCAGCGATGGTAGAGACACCTTCTGCCTTACTACTATCGAAGATGTAGGGGCCTTCACTGCGCGGGGTGCTGTTTCCATACACCTCCTGGGCTAAGGCAAGCTTAAGGCTACCATACCCTTCAAACTGCAATCGCTTGCAGAGTCTGACGACAGCGGCAGTGCTGCTGCCACTCTCCCTAGCCAGGGTGGTGATGCTCATCTTTACCGCCAAGGCAGGGCTTTCAAGCAGGTATGAAGCTACCTTCGCCTCTGAAGGGGAAAGGTAGGAAAGCGCTTGTTGTAAAAGTGTGGTACATCCTTGCATACTCCCTAGCATAGCACACTGTCTTATATTTTCACCAACAATTGAAAATTTATGTTGCAACAAAGAGCACACCATCCCATACTTGCCCTATGAAAGGGTTATATTATGCACTCGATGGAGGTGGCACCCGTTGCCGCCTAGCCATCTGGAATGAAGAGAAACAGGTTGTCTATAAGAATGAGGGTGCTAGCTCCAATCCCTATGCAGTCGGCTTTGATGGTGCCAAGAGAAATGTGCTCGCCCTGCTGGATATAGGCAAGGCACAACCAAGTTTGGCAGACATACCTATCAGAGGATTCTGCTTTGGCAGTGCCGGTCTTGCACGTAAGCAAGAACAGCTCAAATGGAAAACTGTCTTTGACGGGTACTTCAAGACAGATTTCCCCCGCATCCTTGCCAGTGATGCAGAAATCTTGCTCACTGGGTCTCATATGGCCGCCAGCGGACTCGGCCTCATAGCAGGGACGGGATCAATCTGCATAGGACGCAATGAAGAGGGCAAGATGGTGCGCTCTGGAGGCTTGGGAAGCGCCTTAGGTGATGAAGGCTCGGCTTGGTGGATAGCTATGCAAGCAGTGCAAAGAACCCTCAGAAGCAAGGAACAGCGCGATATCGAGACATCTATGGACAAGGCCATCCGGTCATTCTTCCATCTGGAGGATTGGAAGGATTGTGTGCCGTTCTTCAATGACAGGAACCTCACCAAAGCAGTTGTTGCTGATTTCGCGCCCTATGTGACCTCATATGCGAACAGGGGTGACCTGCTTGCAAAGGCTATCCTAGAGGAGGCCGCTGAAGAACTGGTCAAACTGGTCCTATCAGTCCACGCGAGACTGGAGCAACCATTTTCAAATCGTCTTACCCTTGCAGGAGGGGTGCTAGAACATGACAATACCATACGGGCCTTGTTTCTCAAGAGACTGCCCTCTGAAATCGTTGTATGTCCCACAAAGGGCACTGCTTTGGAAGGGGCTCTGTTGTTGGCATATACTTCCCAAAAAATTGAAGAGTAAAAAAAAGGGAAATCATACAGCACCCACAGAACCAGAAAGCGTTGCCCCTGGCAAGGGACAACGCTGTAAAGGCTTTTACATACAATAGGTTAGGAATCTAGAGAAGTTTTGCAACCTCGTCAGATACAGAGGCCATATCGTGGGTAGGTTCAAAACGCTGAACCACATTGCCGGTACGGTCGATGAGAAACTTGGTGAAGTTCCACTTGATCGAAGGGTTCTTTGCATAGTCAGGATCTTTCTTGGTCAGAATTTCTGAGAGAATCGGGGCAATCTTGTGGTTCATATCAAAGCCCTTGAAACCCTGCTTGCTTTTCAGAAAGGTGTACAGGGGACTCTCACCCTTTCCGTTGACTTCAATCTTTGCAAAGCGGGGGAACCGGGTCCCGAACTTGAGGCTACAGATTTTGTCGATCTCATCAATGGTTTCAGGAGCCTGCCCATCAAACTGGTTGGAGGGGAAGTCTAGGATTTCAAATCCCTTGCCCTGGTATTTCGCATAGAGAGCCTGCAATTCATCATACTGCGGGGTAAATCCACACTGGGTGGCTGTGTTCACAACCAAGAGCACGTTCCCTTTGTACTGGGAGAGTGAAACTTCCTCACCTTTTTTACCTTTTACTGAAATATCATATACGCTCATGGAACTCTCCTTTAATATTGTTTGCGATTATGTTTTTCGCAACTTATATTCGTATACTACTTACCATCCCCTTTTTTGTCAAGAGAACACCCTACAGCAGCTCTTCAATTGCAGAAGCGATAGCTTCAAAACTGGCTGTCGGTTCAAATCTGGCAACAACAGTACCTCTGCGATCGATGAGAAACTTGGTGAAGTTCCATTTGATTGAGGGATCTTGCTCATAGGCGGGGTCTGCCGCTTGCAATCTCTTGATAAGGTTTGGAGTCTTCTCATGAGCAGGATCAAAGCCTGCAAACCCCTTCTCACTCTTCAGGAACGTGTATAGCGGGTTTTCACCCTCCCCATTGACTTCAATCTTGGCAAAGCGGGGAAACTTGGTCCCATAGTTCAGCTTGCAGAATGCATCAATGTCAGCAACCGCTTCAGGAGCCTGTTCCTTGAACTGGTTACAGGGAAAGTCCAAAACAGTAAAGCCCTCCCGGACATACCGTTCATACAGGGCTTCCAATCCCTCATACTGGGGAGTGAACCCACAACGAGTGGCTGTATTTACGATTAGCACGACCATATTCCGGTAGGTGGAAAGGGGAACGGTATCTCCCTCCATTCCTAGTACACTATACGCGTAGATGCTCATATAAAACGTCTCCCTTTTCAGCTTCACCGTTCTGATACCAGACCCTAGACGAAAACAAGACGATAACGCACAAGCGTATCGCATCTGTAAGTGGCTGCGCCTATACCACAGGCCCTAGACTAAAGGATGCGGTGGTTGTTGGCACGAAAGTTTCTTACCTGTCACTCTGTACCCGTTCACTATACACCCAGTAATGACTTCTGGATAGTTCTCCTCAAATGCAGAGTTCAAGGGGGATTGTGGCAAGAACCGTGCATGCAATTCCGTACTACAAATACAGAAATATGACCAAAATCTATACACTTTTAAGAATTTGTCACCTAGCCCATCCTTTTGTGTTATATTTATGTAGGTGCTCTTGTATCTCACCAATACCTCAAAAGGAAGGTAAGCTATGAAAAAAGAAGGATTAACGGTAACGATTTTCATTCTGATACTGCTTCTTGGACTCTCCCCCCTCGTTGCACGTGATAACAACATTGCAGTAGGTTTCCAGGCTGGTTTTGCCGCAACAGGAGTAGTAATTGATGTAGGCCTTGGATCTCTCTACCTGAATGCAGGTATAAACTATCCCCTTGGGTATTCCTATATTGCAACCAATGCGGGAGCAGGAGATGAGGCCTTCCCCAAAGTTGCCACCCTAACCCTTGATGTCTCCACGGCCTTTGCCTTAAGCGAAAACTTTGACCTCAAGTTAGGGTTTGGTGGTATTGTCCTTACTGACTTCGGACCTGTTGCTGGGGGCCTGGCCGGGCCTGTACTCAAGGGTGAGTATTGGATACCTGACAACAATTATGGCCTGTTCCTCAACATTAATGTACCGGTCATGCTCTTTGGGGTCCTGATCGATGATGCAAATGGCGATACCAGTGCAGCAGTTGATTTCAATCCCCTGTATCCGCTGTTGGGACTTCTGACAACTTCGGTAGGGGTACTGTACAGCTTCTAGGATTAGAACGTTACAAACTCCTCACTCCTTCATTTATACAATAGGGTGCCCTGCGTACGATGGGGGCACCTTTATTTTCTTGTCTCTGTGTAAAACATGTAACAGGTGCGTTTCCACGAAGGCCTGTCTTCTGCTAGAGAGGCATTCTTCGAAAAAATACCCTTGAGAACCGCCAAAGGAAAGCCGTTGCAATCTGCAACGGCTTCCCTTTGGTTGTACATATACATAGGGGTAATGCTAAGACTCTTCCCAATCGGAGCCTGCCCTAGCGATTGATCCAATACTGTTGGGGAACAGGATTTGCACCTTCCCAGATAATCTGGCGGAAGTGTACGGGGTCTGTGTTGCCTTCAGTATTGACAAACAGTACCTGGCTATCCTCATCCAAGGCCAAGGCTTTTCTCAACTCCTCCAGCTCGGAATACTGCATGATAGAGGCAAAAGCACCGAGGGTCACTGCCCCACTCTCACCACTGAGGACAAAGGGGTCTCCGTTTAGAGGGGTCGCATACACACGCATACCCTTAGCTGCGATAAAATCGGGCACCTTCATGAAACAATCGGCATTCTCCTTGAGAATTTCCCATGCAATGGGAGAAGGGTCGCCACAGGAAAGGCCTGCCATGATGGTATCGAGATCACCCTTCACTGAGTGAGGCTGGCCATCATTAGATAGGGCACTCTGATAGAGGCAGTCAGCCTGGTCCGGTTCGACCACGATGCATGTAGGTGCATCCTGACCGAATAGGGCGTGATAAAACCCTATCACAGAAGCTGCCAAGGCACCTACTCCGGCTTGGATGAAGATGTGTGTGGGTTTGACAAGGCCTACACCACCGAACTGCTCCTGAGCCTCGGTAAGCATGGTCAGGTACCCCTGCATTATCCAAGTCGGAATCTCAGTATAGTTATCCCAGCTGGTGTCACTGATGATGGTCCACCCATTGATCTTCGCATCGATTGCCACCTGACGTACTGCGTCATCATAGTTTCCATCAACGATGATAACCTTTGCGCCATTGCTCTTGATGGCATCGATTCTTCTGATACTGGTCTCTGAATGTACATAGATGACACACTTGAAACCAAGTTTCTTTGCTGCCCATGCGATACCACGACCATGGTTTCCGTCAGTGGCACTTGCAAATATGATGTTGCCGACCTTTTCCTTCACTTCATCGGAAGCAAGGTAGGCAAAAGGGGTGTCCTCACCAAGGATGCCAAGCATCTTCTGCAGATAGCGGTACAGGGCAAAGGAGCCTCCAAGTACCTTAAAGCTGTTAAGTTGCAGGCGGCTTGACTCATCCTTGACCCAGATGCCTCCTACGCCAAACATGGAGGCAAGGTTAGGAAGGCCTTGTAGGGCACTCATCCTGTAACCAGGGATCTGCTTGTGAAAGCGACGGGCTGTCATAGCATCCTTCATTGAAAAGAGCTTGGTTGCAAGATCAATATTCTTGACCGTATGGTCCTTCATAATCCAGGAAATTCCCAGTGGGGTATCTGCCATTCTATCCTCCAAATGATATAATTGATTGTATCTTTAATTTTAAGTCTATATTCTACTTTATTCATGAATTTTTCAAGTGGTTATTGCTCATATGATTAATTATTTGATAGTATTTATAGATATTGAAATATAATTTCAAAAATCTTACGTCTAGCGTAGTGATCGAAAAAAAAGACTTCGTAGCCAAACCCACCATACCAAGCATATCCCTCTTTTGTTCCAGAAGCAATCTTTGCAGAGAGGAATATGGTAGTGGGCCAATCTGGCACAAAGAGTATGCACAGCACAAGGAAAAATGCGACGTATCGCAACCATACAGCACTGTCATAGATGCAAAAGGGTATAAGGAGTATTGCAGGATTACATCTGGTTCGCTTGCACAAGAGGCTTAGGTGAGAGCTACTGAGCCACCGAATACGTTGAATCGGTGACCGAATACTGTACAGTACCCAGCTTGAGACCTTCTGAAAGAAGAATTTCCTTTTCTTTGGTCATGAAGATGGCCTCAACATCCTCAAGGGTATTGATCAGAGCCATCCCATCCTCATATCCAAGGGCATAGAGAGAGGTCGAAAGGGCATCAGCAAGCAGGGAGTTCTTGGTGATGATGCTGACACTGGAATAGTCGCTTTTAACTGGATAACCGGTCTTTGTATCTAGGATATGATGGTATACCTCGCCATCGAGTTCAAGGAAGCGTTCATACGGACCTGAAGTGACAAGGGTCTGGTCTGTAAGGGAGAGGATCATGACATACTCGCCACGAAGGGCATCAGGGTCCTGTACCCCAATCTTCCAAGGCTTGCCATCGGGCTTGGTCCCAAGAGTCAGCACATTGCCTCCAAGGTTGACTATGGCATGCTCTACCCCATGCTCATGGAGAATCCTTGCAACCTCATCAGCTGCATAGCCTTTGGCAATGCCACCGAGATCAAGGACCATCTTTTCATCCTTCAGGAATACAGAAAAGGCCTGATCATCGAGGCTTACACGATCATAATCGATTAGCGGCAAGAGGGAATCTATCTCGTCCTGCGGGGGTTTGCGAGGATTTTCCCCACCAATATCCCAAGCCTGGACGAGTGGTCCGACAGTGGGGTCAAAAGCACCGTTACTCAAGCGCGCTATCTCTAGGGCTTTTCGGATGACTGCAAACGTATCCTCAGAAACTATGACAGGCCTGATCCCAGCATATCGGTTGACTTCAGAGACTTCGCTCTTCTGGTTCCGCAGGCTCATCCTGTCCTCAATCTCCTTGAGGCGGGCGAAGCTTGCAGAGAAGGCTTCAGGTGTGGGATTGTCATAGATGGTTACCTTACAGACAGTTCCCAACATGAAGAATGATTCTGACTGGGGTTCTGACTGCTTCTTGGCACAAGAGCCAAGCAAGGCAACAAGGAGGATGCTGCCTATAAAAAGTTTTATTCGAATGGTTTTTCGGTTAGTATGCATATTCAAGGGTGTATTATGAGGTTTTACGGAGGTAAATGCAAGAAAGAAGACCCTTTTTGGAGAAGTTGGAACTATCGCATTGACCATCTCTTTGTCAAAAAATCTGAGAAAAAGGTGTTAATGACTACCAACAGTGCCGAAAGCTCGTACAAAGTGTTGCGTCAGAATCCCAAAAGGCTCTGCCTCGATGGGGATTTCCTTTTTATGAAGACTGTCCTTGACTTTGAGGGCAAGGATAGGAGGACAGCTATCTGGCCGTCCTGTTTCCTGGATTGGACTTGGACGAGAGGGAGGTACAACTCTTCCAGAATCTGAGGCGACAGGTTGAACCGTTGTTTGAAGACAGTTTAGGGGATGAAGGTGACAGAAAGAGTGTTTACATCATGAGGCAGGGTGTCGAATAGGTATGCAACCTACAGGGTACTTTCTGCCCTGTAGTGGTGGATGTTACCAAACAATCATAAAAATGCATCAATTCTTTTCCCCACATTTTCTTTTAGGTTTTCATAAAAAAATGCATAATCGTACATGTGATATACTCCGTGAGGCCATCGACCCAAATCTTCAAGATGTATGGCATCTGATTACACTGGCTGCATATCTGTGACAATCAGGGCTCCGGTTGTACTATCAATATATGCACCTGCAAAGTGAGGAACTCGTTCTAGTATTTTTCCAGTAGAATCATTGTAGAACTGTGCTTCGATGTTTGCTTCGCGACTAGCAAAAGTCGTATCGGTTTTCCAGTTCAAAGGATTTATGGCAAGAGCCCCTGGTAAAAGTACGGGAGATCCACCGGCATCAGGGCCTTGTGTATTGTAGCTTATGATAACCCCTGTATCAATTTCACCCTCAGCAAGCTTCATCCATGGATAGTTTTGCATATCCAATTTTGTCACTGAATATCCAATCGGATATGCAGCAATCAATTGCTTCTGCAAATCGGGATTATCCAAACGATTCCTCAGCAATTCGATTACAACCATGGAACCTTGGCTATGCCCTGCAAGGATAAATGGTCGTTTTTCATTGAGGTTTTCTAGGTAATAATCGAATGCACGTTGAACGTCTTCATACCCAACTCTGAAAATTGGATCAGCAAAAGCATCATTCCCGCCATTGCTTGCTTCCATACTTTGGGTAGCTGCTGATTGTTGGCGATAAAATGGTGCGAACACATTAGCGTGAGGCGAATACACACCGGCTTGTGCGGTTAGCAATCCTTTTGCAAAGGCACGCATAGCAGGATTGGAAATATCCATGTTGACAGGGTCTGTTTCAGTATACATCGTGGGATATACATAAAACACATCAACTGGTTTGGAACAATTCTCGGGTTTTGAAACCCAAGCATACGTGTCAGCATAATTGGGTTCAGACAGAAGAGGTCCAAGATCATTTGGGTGGGTGTTCAGATAGGCCTCGATTCGAACCTTACCGTTTTCTCTCAGATTTCGATACCAAAATGCATAGTCAAAGCGATGATATACCCCTTCGGGATATGGCCCTATCTCAAGCTCATCTCCAATGCTGGTAGTGGTGAGCGCTCCAGTTTCAAGATCAATTGATGCACCGCAGTACTCATTTTCCTCTCTCAGAAATTCTCCGGTTGCGTCATTAAAGAATAAGGTCCCTTTGTTGAGACTTGCATCGGCAGGAGTTTCGTCAGTTTTCCAGTTCAGTGGGTTTATGCAGTGTGCCCCTTTCATGAGCATCGGACCACCAACAGAGGTTTTTGACTGAGTATTGAAGGTGACCACGACTCCTGTATCATTTTCTCCTTGGGCTGCCCTCAGTCCAGAAAGGGATAAGTCTCTATCTGTGACTGTATACCCGATGAGATAGGCTGCTACGAGTTTTTCCCGCAATTCCTCAGAACCTCCGAATTCATCTTTAAGGAGCTCAATGAGTGCCATGGTTCCTTGGCTGTGCCCTGCTAGAATAAAAGGTCTGCCCTGGTTTAGGAACTGAATATAATACTGGAAGGCGGCTTTAACATCCCTTGAACCTTGTTTAAACTCTTCGAGGTCTGTGGCCAGAGCGTTGGGATCATCAGGAATTTTAGCATGTGTGGACATTTGCCGATAGTAAGGGGCATACACGTTGGCATTTCCTTCAAATACAGAGGCTTGGGCATCGAATATTCCCTTTGCCAAGGCTCTTTCCTCCTCGTTGGTTATATCCATACTCCCCGATTCATTACTGCTAACGGTTGGGTAAACATAAAACACATCAACTTCCTGATCTGTTTCAAAGGCTGTAATCCAAGAATCGGGATCAGCGTAGTCGGCAGTCCCACTACTCGGTGGTACCTTTTGCTTGCTAGTAGCACAAGATAAGAGTAGGAACGATACGGCAACACATAAAAAAATGACAGGTATTCTTTTTCCCATTCTGGCAAACCTTCCTTTGTGTGTGAGAGAACCCATAGTATGGAGTAAAATGCTAGTACACAGATTCTAAAGGAAAAATCTTGATTACATTACAATCTATCATAATTGATAGGTTTTTTTTGATGGATCATACAGCATCGTTTCTCAATGGTACCTAGGGATTATTCGATAGGGAACCTGAGGGTAAACACCGTACCAATATTCTTTTTACTCTGAACCCCAATTTCGCCGCCGGAACTTTCAACTAGGTGCTTCACCACACTAAGTCCTATACCGAGGCCTTCTACGCTTCGATTCTCATCCGCTCGATAAAAAACATCAAAAACTTTATTGATTTCATTTTTATCTAGTCCATTACCATTGTCCTCAACGGTAATAAGAACGTGATGTCCTGATACCACGTAAGAAATAGAGACTTTCTTTTCTGCTTTGCTGTATTTAAAGGCATTGTCTGTAAGGTTGTCGATGATTCTAGTGAAATTGAGAGGATTGATAGTGATGATACAGTCATTCTCAGCATATTTGATGGTAAGTGTATGTTCTGTTTGGTTGGTATGATTCTCTTCAATCTTCTGTAATGCAACTGCAAGAGATATTCTTTCTTTCTTTTCTGCCAGATGCTGCTGATTGAAATAACAATTGATGTTTTCAATCATTTTCTCCAAACGCCTCAATGCTTGTAGGGAAACATGGATGCATTCTCGCTCTGATTCATTCAAATTGCCCTCAAGAAGATATTGATTATTGAGCTTAGCAGTGAGGACAGGATGTTTCAAATCGTGTCCCAATCCTTTCAACAGCATAACTCTTTCATATTCTTTTTCTTTTAGGACTAAATTTCGATTGTATCTGAGATAAAAAACAATCACTACTACCAATATTCCAACAAAATACAGAGTAGCTCCAAGATAGGCGTAGTTGCAAAAGAAGATTGCATTACTTACGGGTAATTCTCCTCTAACTATAGACAGATAGGTGGATGTGAACACAACAAATATCAGTCTGAGTATCATGAGGGGGAGAGCTGCTTTTTTTTTCACCATATACCCATATATCAGTATGAGTAACGTTATGCATAAGAATAGCATACTAAAAAGACCATGTCCGATGTGTGATTGAGTAAAAAGATTTTGGGAAAACCCCACAAAGGGAATAGTCAGAAGGCCAAAAAGAACCATATAGAGTCTTCGTATGTGTATAT
This sequence comes from Sphaerochaeta sp., assembly GCA_016342655.1. GTDB lineage: Bacteria > Spirochaetota > Spirochaetia > Sphaerochaetales > Sphaerochaetaceae > Sphaerochaeta. Next base: position 40,552 of record JAEINL010000015.1, read on the forward strand.
CAAACAACAGAAGGAGAATATAGATTGGCAGGATGTTGTTGATCGCTGTGGTAATCGCATCAATTACTCCGTATGTCTGAATACTCATACCAAGAGCATTGGAGATACTGGATAATTCTGCGAGATTGAGTCCTTTTATACTGGATGATAGAACAAAGAGCAAAAAAATCCCTGTCGTTATTCTATTTTTTCCAACAAAGAAGTATATGACACAACAAATCAGCACTATCATATGTAAAAAAAATAGAAAAGCATTAATCAGCAGTCGAAGTTCCAAATACTCTTGCATTGATTCTGCTTCAGAGACAAAGAAAAAGGTCTGTTCCGTACCTTTGCCAGAAATTTCTATAGTAGTTTCTCCTGCATGTATGGGAATCAATTGATAGGCAGAATCGGTGTGCTTTCCAAGGTTCCCATTGATTCTTAATTCATGTGGGTAGGAAAGGTTGTGTGCAACAACACCTAAACTCTTTCTGGTTTTTACCATGAAGGTCATGGTGTTTTCTTTTTGTGCTATGCCTTGAATTACAAAGAGGTTTGTATTTACTGATTCTCCTCTGAGAATCCCCTGTCGTAAGGGTATGGGCCGAGTTGTAACCTGATTGATCCCAAGAAAGGCTAATTGGATACCAAAATACAGTAGAATCATCAGTAACACAAACTGAATCATTCGCTTTCTTTCAATTTGGCTCACTGTGAGACTCCTCAAATTATTTTACAATCACCAGGCGATAACCTTTACCATATATGGTTTCAATAAACACTTTCTCGCTTTTTACATACCGGATATTCTTGCGGAGACGAGCTATTAGGTTTTGAATCCTTGCACTCTCATCGACTCCCTCTGCTCCAAAAGGTACTATCTCATCCTTTGAGAGAAGTGTATTCCCTTTGTGTTTTTTGTAGAGGGATTTCAATAATTCTATTTGGCTATGGGGTACATCTATAGATTTTTCTTTACCAATTATTTGTAGGTTTTTTATATCGACTATGATATCTCCAAGTGTTATTTCTTCCTGTGAAATATTTCTGTATGTTACGTCAATTTTATAGAGGAGCTCCTGCAGATCAAAGTTCTTGATGAGATAATCTTCCACCCCATGTTCATAGCAGAGATACTTACTCTCCCTGTCAGTGAGTGCTGTCATAATTATAACTTTTGAAGATGCCGTACAGAGAGGAAGTAGTTCAAAACCTTTTCCATCTGGAAGCATAATATCCAATAATACGATATCGGGTTGTTCTTTTTGAAATAGCAACTTTCCCTTTTTCAGGTTGTGTGCACCAAAGGCGGTATACTGTTTGCTTTTCAGTATTCTTACAATACTATCCTGTAACAGCTCATCGTCTTCAATGACGAGAATCTTTACTGCCATCGAAAGACCTCCTTATCCAAATTTTTCCTACAAACCTCAGCAAATCTATAGATAGGAGATATTTGATCGCATCATTGCAGTTTCCCGTACCTATGGCTGGAGTATATCCGCCCTGACGGATCATACAAGGTTACCTTCATATATACTTGAAGTTTGCTCTTTCCCATGCTTTTTTTCAAGAAAATTCCCAGATAACTTTACAGATACCTATACCTCCGCCAACATAGAGAAAATGGACCGAGGGAGACGAAGATTGCCGGTGATTTTGTGGCAACCTGGGATGTTGTCCTGAATAATGTGCTGGGCAAAGCCTACGACAGCAGGAGACGTGTGTTGTGCCTCTAGGTAAACCACCACAATTGTATGTACAAAAAAGAAAAACTAGTAGCATGAAATAAGGAAAGCCGTTGCACAAGAATTCAGAATACATCCTCAAGAGGGCTTGCAACAATTTCATGCTCAACGAACAACTGAGCAAATACCGGTATATTGCTGTAAAGGACAAGGGGCCATGGAAGACTGGATCCACCAAAACAAGAACCTTGATGATAAGAATTCAGATGCGGTGGTCATCCTTTTGGTCCTAGACACCCTCAACACGCATACGTTTGGATTGCTGTACCACACATTCCATCCGGAGGAGGCCCTCCTGATCTTGAAACCGTCCGAAGGAAAGTCCCACTTGGAATCATGAACGGAATTCCAAGCAGAAAGGTATCGACTGGCAGTTTAAAACCAAACTCAAGCGTCTGTACCCTGTGCTTACGATTTGGCTTTACGTGTTACGAGAAATGAGTAATGCGTATCAGCGCTTACCTCGCTTCGAAGGACCATCTCGAAACAGACTACTTTTTGCTTTTCCCCTGGTTGCTGACTTTTTTCATTTTTGCATCTATGACATCTGCATCACCAAGATACTGCTTGCTGAGGACCTTGAAATCCTTGTCAAACTCATAGACAAGGGGAATGCCGGTGGGAATATTGATTTTCATGATCTCATCAGGGCTCAAGCCTTCAAAGTACATCATCAAAGCCCGAAGGGAGTTGCCATGGGCTACAATGAGCACCCTTTCGCCCTCGAGCATCTTTGGCTTAATTTCTTCTTCAAAGTAGGGAACTGTTCGGGCAATAGTATCCTTGAGGCTCTCAGTGAGAGGAAGATGACTGGCGTCCACCTTCCTATAGATATCCTGTAGGGCAGGGTTTCTCTGGTCAGAAAGATCCAGCGAGGGTGGAGGTACGTCAAAGGAACGTCTCCAGACATGTACCTGCTGCTCACCAAACTTGTCTGCTGTCTCGCTCTTGTTCAGACCTTGCAATGAGCCATAGTGCCTCTCATTGAGTTCCCAACTCTTGATGACAGGTAACCACTGACGGTCCATCTTCTCCAGCACAAGATTGAGGGTATGAATGGATCGCTTCAGAAAGGAGGTATAGCAGAGGTCAAAGTCATACCCCTCAGACAAGAGAAGATCCCCTGCATTGGAGGCTTCAACCAGACCTCCTTCAGAGAGGTCCACATCGGTCCATCCAGTAAAGAGATTCTTTTGGTTCCATATGCTTTCACCGTGTCGTAAGAGTACTAGTTTCATACTATATTTTCCTTTCAGGCTAGAGAGATCATACCTTTTCTGTTAGCGTGTAGTAACAAAAAGGTACTCTTTGATCCTCTGTCTGTCAACTGACAGGCATTGCATAGGAGACCACCTCACCTTTGTTCCTACAGCCTCTGCATATGGACGGGGGTTAAGAACTTCCAGTTCTTATCCAAGGTGCGCCCTTCCCCTGTCACAGAAATCACATGGCGCCAGATGATATCCTCGGAGGATTTTCCGACCATGATCTCAAACTCCCCTGGCTCCACTATCCGCTTCTCCCCGTCAAGGACAAACGAAAGCATTTCGGCACTGAGGGCAAAGGTTACTCTGATCGCTTCCCCACTTTGCAACGAGACACGGGCAAAGCCCTTCAACTCCTTCACAGGCCTGACTATCGAGGCAAATATATCATGCACATACAGTTGCACTATCTCATCGCCTGCAAGCATCCCTGTATTTGTGATGGTCACTGCTATGTTGACTGTTCCCTCTGCGGTAATCTGCTCGGTATCGACTGAAAAGTCATCATAGGAGAAATTGGTATAACTCAAGCCATGCCCAAAGGGATACAGGAAGCCGAACTCCTGTTGCCTTGGAAGACCTTTCGCCTTCGGCGAATGGTTGTAAGCATAGGGCATGGATCCTGCACACAGGGGAAAGGAGAGTGGGGTCTTTCCACTTGGATTTGCCTTACCGAACAGTACGTTTGCTATAGCCTCTCCTCCCCCTTCTCCTGGCAACCATGCAGCAAGAATGGCTGAAGCCTTCTCACTGGCAAACTTGAGGTCGTAGGGTCGCCCGCTCACCAATACCAACGCTACCGGCTTTCTGGTTTCAAGAATAGCATTGACAAGTTGCACCTGTACCCCCGGCAGTGTTAGCGAAGAGACATCAGAGCCCTCACCCACGGTTCCCTGTTGGAAAAGACCAACCAAGTCCCCCACTACCAGCACAACAGCGTCTGCCTTTTCGGCAGCCCTGACAGCATTTTTGATGCGACTGGTATTCTCACTGAGCCTGTGATTAGGCTGGGCATCCCCTAGTGCGACATCCCCGGGGAAAAAGATAGCCTGTTCCACCTTTGACTCATACAACATGCACCCAGGCTCGTAGATGACCTTTGTCGATGGGAAGGCCTGCTCGATCGCAACCTTGATAGTCTTTGCCTCACTAGGGGAGGTAGATACAGTGCCCTTGGCACCTTGCAGGTGTATGGGTGCAGAATAACCGTTATACATTGCAAACGGATGGTCTGCAAGAGGACCTATGACTGCTACCTTTGTATCAGGGGAGAGGGGAAGCATCCCCTCATTCCTAAGAAGCACCAGGGATTTTGTTGCCACCTCAAGTGCAAGGGCATGGTTTTCCTGGCTATTGAGATTGATGGAACCTGTATCGATGTAGGGATTCTCAAAAAGCCCCTGCCTGAATTTCTCCCTAAGGATTTTCAGTACGGCACCATCCAAATCCTCTAGGGAAAGCAGTCCTCTTTGTACCGCTTGGACCAATCCCTGCCTGAAGGTGGTACCACCGGGCAATTCAAGACCGATGCCAGCATGCAAGGCCATGGCAGCGGCATGGGCAAGGTCGGGGGCTACCTTATGATCATTGAACAACTGGGCTGGAGCCTCGTAGTCAGCTACTACCAGGCCGTCAAACCCCCACTTCTTTCGTAACAGGTCGGTGAGCAAGCCATAGGAGCCCGAACAGGGCACTCCATCTATATCATGATAGGCAGGCATGACCGACCCGGGATGTGCTGCTTTCACTACCATCTCAAAAGGAAGGGCAAAGGTGTTGTGCATTTCTCTCAACCCCATATGGACAGGGGCATGGTTTCGTCCCCCCTCACTAAAGGAGTGCCCTAGAAAATGCTTGAGTGTGGCTATCGGCATGCGCTTTGCACCCTGCATACCCTGCACATAGGCAATGCCCATACTACCGACAAGATAGGGGTCTTCCCCAAAGGTCTCTTCTGTCCTTCCCCACCGGGCATCCCTGGCAACATCAAGAACCGGGGCCAAGCCCTGGTGCACGCCCAAGGAAGACAGCTCTTTTCCGATGGTCTTTCCTACACGCCTTATCAAGCTGATGTCCCACGAAGAGGCACTATTGAGGCTTGAGGGGAAAATGGTGGCCCCTACCACCATTGCACCGGTCAGACACTCCTCATGCAGCATTGCAGGGATACCAAGGCGCGTATGGTGTACCAGATATCTCTGTATCTCATTGACGCCTTTCGCCACAGATCGCGGGTCTTTCGCTTGTGTCCCGAAGGGGCGGGTCAGCTGACCTATTCCCAGGCCAAGGACTGAAGCCCTATCAAGGTTAGGACGATCATCGGAGAAGGAGGTTTGCTTGACAGCAAAGCTTCCATTCTCTTCAATTTCCAACCAGACAGAACAAAGCTGTGCTGCTTTCTCTTCCAAGGTCATCATATGTAGTAGCTCCAAAGCCTGTTCCATAATCAACCAACTCCTTTTCCCATAAGCTCTTGAATAACTTACTTATTAAAGACATCGCGCAGGAACAGCCAGACTAAGCACACCTTCATTCCACGAAGGATGAGATAGCACAGCTCTACTCCTTAATGGCCCCTAAGGAAACACCTGCAATGATATATTTGGAAAGCATGAAATATATGACAAACAACGGAAGGACAGTGAGTGACAGTCCCAGGTAGACCGAACCGTACTCTGTCTTGTAGATATCGCCCCTGAGCAGGCTTACCATTATCGGCATGGTGTATTTGTCCTTGTCGGTCAGCAAGATCAGAGGGAGGAACAGGTTGTTCCAGCTCAGGACAAAGGTAAAGATCGCTTGCGTTGCAACAGCTGCCCTCATGATAGGCAACACAATGGTATTGAAGGTATAGAGCTCCCCTGCCCCATCTATTCTTGCCGAATCGATGATATCGAGCGATAGGTTGCCTAAAAGGTACTGTCGCATGAAGAAGACCATCGCCGGTGAGGCAATAGCCGGCAAAATGAGTGGGATGAAGCTGTTCGTCAGATCTATTTGGTACATGAACTGATAGAATCCAATGCTAGAAACCTGGGCTGGGATCATGAGAACTGCCATGATGAAGGTGAAGAAGGGTTGTCGCATTTTCCAGCTGTAGGCTACCAAGGCATAGGCAGTCAGAGAGGAGAAATAGACCGCGCATAGGGTTGCGCCGCCGGAGACTGTCATGGAATTAATAAACCCAGTCACGGCGTTGAAGCTCTTGCCTGAAAGAATCTTGTAATTGTCCAACAGATGTGTTGAGGGAAGAAGGCCAATGGAATTCTGCTGAATCTCAAACGTCCCCCGCGTTGCATTCATAAACATGACCCAGAAGGGAAAAATGCTGAGAATGGAAAGGAAGATACAGACAACATATATGATGGTCTTGCTTAGGTTTCGGGAACCTTTTAGGCTTTTGCTCATTGTTGCCCCTCCTTCTTTGCAGCTTTTTCCAGTACCCGTATCTGTTTTCTCAAGAGTATTTCGTCGCGGTCCCTCAGGATATAGAAAAGTATGGATGAGAGCACCACAATGATCAGGAACATGATGAGACTTGCCGCTGCAGCCCGGTTATACAGGTAACTGCCGCTGAATGCCTGATTGTATATGAACAAGCTGGTAGTCAGGGTCGCATTGTCAGGGCCTCCCAGGAGAAACAGCTTGGGGATATCAAACATCTGAAGGCCTCCGATCATGCTTGTAACCAGCGAGTAGAGGATGATGGTCCTCAGTCTTGGAAGCGTAATACGGAAAAAGATCTGTGTAGCAGAGGCCCCATCGATTCTGGCGGCCTCAAACAGGGTTGGGTTTATACCAAGGACTCCTGCTATCAGCACTATCATGGTATGGCCGTACCACATCCAGAACTGGATGAAGGCCACAATCCCACGCCCTGAAAATAGATGCAGATGGAAATTAAAGGGAACGTCAGTAAGGCCGAGTTTCATCAGGAGGTCATTGACCGGTCCTTTCGGATAACCGAACAGGCTATAGAACAGGATTGCAATTGTGGCCGCGGTAATGATGTTCGGCATATAGATCAGGACCTTGAACAGTCCCTGTCCTTTAATATGCAGGCTGCTGTTGGTAAACCAGGCGGTAAGTAGCAAAGCCAAACTAATCTGAGGGATGAAATTCATAAACCAGATCAGAAGGGTGTTGGAGAGGGATTTTATAAAGGTCGGGTTATTCAGGATAAGCTGAAAATTCTGGAACGGCTCGTCCAAGATGTGAATACTTGTCTTCATCAGACCCCTAAGGTCGGTAAATCCGATTACAGTCGTATATAGCAAGGGATAGAGTGAAAAAATGAGAAAAGTAAGCAATGTTCACAACTTAAGCCCGGCTCCCACAAAATCTCAGCAATTTGACTTGTGATTATGGTGGAATTTGGTCTTTCGCTTGTTCTCGGCTCTCGGTACTGTTCGGCCTGGTTTTATGGGACAGACGTACTCCACAGCCCTTTGTATGATTTTATTCATCCTTGTTGTTAGGCCCTTTGGAGTTCTTGCTGTAAAGGCATAGATGAGGTCATCCTTCATGATTCCGACGAATTTATTCCGGTTTACCTGATATTCATATTTGTTGTCCTTATCTTCCCTTCTCTTGCGGATTTGTTCGTTGACATCCTCTTCTAGGATCATGAGCATAGTTGATGCGAGGATGGTCGCCCAGAAGTCCTGCTTGATTGTAATCTCTGTCTTTCCGGTGAAGTTTTCCAGCTGGAATCGGTTTTTCAGAATCAGGTATGTGCATTCGATACCCCACCTCATGAAGTACAATTGCTTGAATTCTTCAGTCTTGTGCTCATTGTCATTGGTGAGCAGAGTCTCCACCTGCCCTGAACTAAGCTCAAACTTTATGACCCGAATGACCGACCCATCGATGGTCACAGTGGTGTCGCACCCTAATGGAAGGGCATCGATCTCACAGTTGAATTTCCTCCTGCAACGCATGAGATAAATCATCTCCATTGCTTCAAATTCTTGTATGAGTTCAATAGCGGGATACCCCCTGTCGAGGGTAATCATGCTTTTCTTGTCCCCAGGACGCAATTGGGCATATCTTTTCATGTGGGAAACCGCACAGGCACGTTCATCTGCCTTGGTTGAGAAGTCCGCATCTATCAGGCGGTTGTTGCTGATGTCGTACAGGCAGGAACCCAAGGCTGTGGGGGAAGAGGCATTGGCTCCGATGAGAAAATACTTCTCTCTCATTTCAGGAAGATTAGGGAGAGCGACCTTTGTCCCATCGATGGCAAGGTAGGTCCATCCATCATCACTGCGTGCAGGGAGCTTGCCCATCAAGCCCTTGTACTCATCCTCAATCTGTTGCTCAAAGAGTGCCCTGATCGGATGCTCTGAAATCTGGTTCCTTGCCTTGCTGAAGGCTTGCTGTGTCACTTTCTTCTTTTCCCCTGGCTTCTCAAAATATTCGGACAGCCTGTCCTGTTTCAAGCTTGAGGACTCCCTCCCGACATCAAGCATTGTAAAGACAGTGCGTCTGAAGTTCAACTTGCGTTCACGGGTAAATGCTCTGGGAAAGGCTTTGAGTCTTGCTTTGGCAAGAAGGTTTGGGTTATCGACTGCAGCGACAAAACGATGGAACCAGATACGGGCAAATTTTTTCATGAGCGGCCTCAGTTATATAATAATGATATCGTTATTATATAACAAAAGGCAAAATTAGTCTTTATTTTTTACAATAAATACAATTAATTACAATTTCGAGGGGTGCTCAAACCCTTGAAATTCTTAAGTTGTGAACATTGAAAAGTAAGCACAAAAGGTATGGAAAAAATATACCCGTATTTTGCGTAACTGATGCCTTTTTGCCTCATGGGCGCCCACCTCCAAAAAATATGGGTACACTGCTAGGAACCGGGGTTTTTCACCCCGGTTCCATGTAACGTCTACAGGGAAGCAATGTCCAGGTTATCGAGGACATCCTGCTTGAAATCAGAGATGGCCTGTGCCCTTGTCTTGTTTCCTTGGGTGTACTGACGTACCTGGTCACGCCAGTAAAGGTTGATGGTCTCATCATACTGGTGCTTGTTCTTACCGGTGGCGAAAGCACCTGCAGGAACGAACACATCAAACATGTTCTGACCGCCCAAGAAAGGAAGTTTGCCATCGGACATTTTCATGACGGTACCTGAAGCAACTGTGTCTTTTGTGCCGCCAGGTCCATTGAGAGTGCCATTTGCCCAGTAATACTGCAGCCCGGTCTTGGAACTGTCTAGGGTAATCCATTCGATGATGTCCCCTACTACACTCTTGTTCTTGCTGCTAGTATTGGCAAGTACCCACGTGCCACCCCAGAAGAAGCCCACAGGGGGTTCAGCCACAGCCCAATCACCATAGGTACCTTCACCAGGGGCTGAGCCGCCTGAGTTTCCAGCCATGACATAGTTGATAAGCCATGCAGGACCGAAGAACCCGAAGATCTTTTGAGGGTTGGCATCTTTCATGTCAGCAAACCACGCATCAGTCCAGTCACGGGTATCATTGTGATAGCCATTCTTCTTGAGCATCATAGCCTGGTCAAGGAAAGCTTCACGATCGGGATCGATATACAGTTTGCCATCAACTATCCAACCCTTCTCGGAGCTGCCTTCGATCGCATGCCAGATATCTCCATCGCCTGATACGATGCCAAAGCCCTTTGCCTTCAGATCAGAAGCAGCCTTGTAGAACTTGTCCCAACCCGGACCGATCTTTGTCTTGATGACAGCAGGATCATCGGTTCCCCAAACCTTCTTGGCTATGGAACGACGGTAAATGAATGCTCCCCCTGTTGCCTGATATCCCAAACCAACAAGCTCACCTTTGGTGTTGGTCCCAATTTCCACTGTGTATGGGGCGATATCAGCTGTTTTCAGAAGCTTGTCAACATCCATGCCCAGATCCTTATAGGATGCGGCAAAGGATGAGGCATCGCCTTGGGTGTACTTGAGGACGAAAGCGGATTCTGCACAGAAAATGTCAGGGGCATTGGAAGAATCACTCATCAGGGCTTGGTCCAATGCTGGCTGGTATGCACCGTCGGTGGTTGCGATGATTGTGCTCTTGATCTCATAGTCGAAATCAGGGTAAAGTTCCTTATACCTTTCCAGCATCTTGGGCACTTCATCAGTGAAGCTCCATACGTTGATCACTTTAGGCCCTTCTTGGGCCGATTCTTTAGTACCTGCAGCAAACAGCGACAAACTGATGCCAAGGATCAGCATGCCAAGCACCATACCTCTCAAACTTCGTTTCATATCGAGTCCTCCTTATTGCATATGCCAAAGGGCATAGGAATACTTGTTTGTATGTGCCCATAGGTTTCTCATAGTGGCCACATCCTAGGTCCAATTTTACTCTGGCAATAGTCAGAGCATCAGTGGCCAAATGCCTAGACTTGCCCTAGGACAAATGTCCTAGGGCAAGTCTGGTTTTATGTTCTTTTCACATATACAGTAATCAATAATTGGTCATATAAGTGAGTAAGAACCTAGGCACAGAAGTGAAGGTCCTAGTGCTTTTTCACAAACTCAGACTGAATCCATTTGATGGCGAATTTACGCAAAGAGCCTGCATCGCTGATGGACAGTTTCTGGCGGATATTATCCCGATAGGCGTTGATCGTCTTGCCTGACAGGTTCAGAAGCTCTGCAATTTCTGAAACCCCAAAGCCCTGGCCTATCATGCGGAATACCTGCATCTCCCTGACACTGAGCTGGGTAAGGAGATCAACTTCAGGTTTCTTGTTGTCCCAAGAAGCATACGAGTCGATCAGACGCTCCTGCATCGCATCCGAGAGGTAGATTTTTCCATTCAAGACGGTTTCGATAGCGCTCATCAGTGTTTCTGTTGCTTCCTGCTTCATAACATAGCCACGAGCTCCTGCCTGCAGTGCTTTGGAAGCATAGATAATTTCGTCGTACATGGAGATGACAAGCTGATATATCTGAGGCTTAGTAGTGTGAATCGTCTTGACCAGTTCCAAGCCGTTCTCATGATGGAGAGAGACATCGACTAAGAGGAGATTGGGAGGATGGGCCTCTACAAGAGAGAGAGCCTCTGCGATGGTATTCGCTTCCCCGGTGACTTTATACCGTTCATTGGTCTCGATCACATTCACCAAGCCTTGGCGGAATATGGGATGGTCATCGACGACTATAAGTTCAATTCTTCTGCTCATGCATTTCACTCCTGATACGGGCTGTGACGGTTGTCCCTTTCTGGGATGAATTGATGGTCAATACAGCTTGGGCCATACTTGCCCTGCTATGCATGATCCTCAGGCCCAAGCCCCCTTCCCTGATCTTCTTGGGTAGGCCGATCCCATCGTCAAAAACCGAGGCTATCCTGTAGAGATTCCCATCCAATCCTACTTCATTTGCTAGAGAGATGGTGATATGTTGGGCTCTGGAATGCCTGATGGCGTTGTTCAGGGCCTCCTGGATAATATGGAACACATGCAATGCAGCGGTGACATCTTCTATCACAAAATCAGGCTCTGCATGGACATTCACTTCTACCTGAGCCCTGCGTAGGGTATCTCCTACCAAGGCTTCGATCCGTTGCACGAAGGTATGTGCCTCCATTTCAAAAGGAAGAAGTCCTCTTGAAATGGTCTTTATCTTTGTTATTGACTCATTGAGCAACACACTGATATTTTCAAGGGTCTCAACAGACAGTTTTCCCGAATTGGGTTTTGCCTTGGCAAGCGAGGAAACAAGCAGGGATACCCCCAAAAGGTGCTGACACAGGTCATCATGGAGGTCTTGGCCAATACGCTCCATGGTCTGCGTGGAAATCTCCAACACCTCCTTCTCCAGTTCACCTCTTCGCTTGATCTCAAGGGAGAGTTCCTTGTTTGCAATGATAAGGTCTTTTGTCCGAAGCTCAACCTGTTCTGACAGGATCTCCCCATGCGAGCGGATCTGCTCCAACAGAAGGATTCCCTTCAGGTTACTGGAAACCTGTTCCTGCAGGATGTCGTATAAGGCCGGGATCTCTATGCCTATGGGGACGATCAGGTAGCCAAGCTGTTCGCTATCATACACCAGAGGCATAAGAATCCATTGTCCCTGCCTCCAGGAGGATTCGATGAAGGATGGGAGCAAGTTTGCCCGCTTGAACTCCTGAGGCAGGGTAGTCTCTTGATTCTCTTTTGAGATATCCATCAAGTAGCGGACTCTCTTCTTGTCCCTGTTGAATACCGCTAGGTATCCTTGTCCTATGCCAAACATCTGCAGGCCTCTCTTGAGGTTCTTACACATGACGGATAGATCGAAGACCCCTGAAAGGATGGCACTGACCCTACGCAGGGTTTCAAAAGATGATTCTGCAGCAATACGTTTGGTTGCTTGGCAACTTCCCACTTTCTCAGCAGTGAAAGCCCTTGCCGCTCCCATAAGGGTAACCACAGAGCGTTGGTCAGCATGCTCCTGGTACTTGCACTGGTGTTCGATATATGCAAGGTATTCATACCAACGGGATATCGAGCCATTATCAGAACGTGTGTCTTCAATGGCTCGGTTGAGACGCATGATAAGCGAGTCGTAATCATTGGCAACTACCGTGGCTATGAGTTCATTGATATCACTTCGTTCTGCCTCGCTGGCGTAGGGGGGGATTTCCTGTATCTCTGTTGTATATAAAAAAAGGGGCTTGCACCCGCAGGACTCCCTTATGATGGGAGTACACTCTAAGGTGAGGTGTTCTTCCCCTCCACCCATCATCAGACGAGAGAGGATGTCTACACTGGCCAACCCCAGTTCGCTCATAGGCTGCATAGCTGTCGTCAGGGGAGGCAGGGTGTAGAGGGAAGACTCTATACCATCGAATCCAACTAGGGCAACATCCTCAGGGACTCGGATTCCTCTTCTTCGGAGTTCTTCCAAAGCACCCTGTGCCATCCTGTCATTCAAGCAGACAAGGGCATCAAAAGCCAAACCCGTCTCGCAAAAGGCAGCAACCCCCTGAACCCCTGAATCCTGAGTGAAGGTCCCTGTGAATACCAGACGCTCATCAAGGGGAATGGCATGCCTTTTTAGCACTGAATGGAACGTACCCAATCTGCTGTTGGCCTCATCATGACTTGCCGGTCCGCTGATCAGGGCAAATCTCTTGGGGTTGTGCTCCACAATAAGGTGTTCGATAACCTGGGTCAGTGCCTGAGTTCCGTCAACAATAACGTCGGACATACCGGGGATCCTCATCCCGATGGAGACCCTGGGAAGATCTGCCAAGGGGGCAAAGAAGGCCTTCAGGTCCACTGTAGTAAGAAAGGTTTCAAGGGCGGATGCAATGATGATCAGGCCATCGATATTTCGTTTGTTAGCCAGATGGTAGGCAAGATTTGAGGAGGCTTCCGATGCGATGGGAGAACCGAGTCTGGACCCCAAGAAGGAGATGGATCCAAATCCCTTTTCCTGGGCACGTTGGGAAATGGCGTGCCAAACCGTCGATTGGTAGGCATCATCCAGCGATGCGGTAAACACCCCTATGCATCTTTTCTTGGAAGCCATCAAATACAATACTCCTTGGAAGGCCCTTAGGGTATCTTAAACCATCTAGGGGAGATTGCAAGGTTAGTTAAAAATACAGCAGTAAGAAGAACCTATACACGTACGGTGGCTATTGCTTACAGACATAAGGACCGCCATCATTTCTGACAGGAGATACAGTCACTTTGTTGTAATGCCTGATAGGCATTGATAGGCCTCTGCAAGTAGTAAGCGTCCTTATCTTCCCCATTGGAGGAGGAAAGGACTTTGCCATATTTGTCCAGGAGCACGAAGCCGGGTATCCAAAATTTTGGCACATCAACCAGATTCATGATGTTTGTCCTCTCCCTGAACTCGTATCTGATATAGGGAAAGGGATATTCGCCTTGGTTTAGGAAGGAAAGCAAGTCCTCATTACTTTGGTCACGGACATGGCCTGCAAAGAGTATCTCCACGTTTCCATACATCTTCTTGAGTTGGGAATAGGTCTGTTTGATCTCTTGGGCATATGCTGTGCAATAGGGACACCAATCAGCTGCGTAGTAGATTAAATAGTAGTCGGAATCGACGTTTACGGGTTTTCCCTCCAGGTCAAAACAAGCTCCCTCGAGAGTTGCAGAAAAAAGCTCTGGCTTAGCTGGAGAAGCTTCATTGACCCTTGATAGTGTGCAAGATCCCAACAAGATTACTACAGACAACAGAAAAAAAAGACTACTACAATACGTTCGTTTCATGAAAATACTCCAACTCAAACTGTGTTTGTGATGGAGTATACCACATAGATTACCTTTGTCATCAATTTTCAATAAGGCCTCATCAAAGGCCTTTGCTCGCCTACAGAGCCTTATACCAGACATTCATGCTCTCTATGGTGCCTGAAATGTCAGTGTTGTTCTTCAGCCTGCCACCATAGGTGTAGCCAGCCTTTGAGAAGGTGATATTCATACCCTCTGAGATGGCACGTGCAATGGTATAGGCTGTCTGGATTCCCCTCTCTTTTGCCTGTAGCTCCAAGAAGCGCAACAGGTGCAAGGCATAGCCATTGCCCCTATGTTCCTCATCGGTTGCAAAGTCAGTCATCTCAGCATACTGGTGGCCTTCTGTAAAATCACACTCAGCTGAGGCTAGGGCGACTAGGACGCCCGCTTTCTCCACCCCCGCAAAGATGGTGTCACCCTGCATGGCAGCTTTCAGAAAGGAAGGCTTGTCGATGGGAAAGGGATAGGAGTCAAACACCCCTTTGTAGAGCTCTGCCATCCTGGTGACATCATCAAAAGTGCACAGCCGTACTGATTCCCCTTCTTCCAAGGGTGGCAATTCTACCTCTTGCTTCCCATAGGCAAGGGAGAGCACATCCTGGTAGGAGTACAGGCTCTCTTCATTCTCCCGTTCTGCTTTGAGGTACTTGCTCAAGAAGAGCCCTCGCTCAGTCCCCCCATAGAGGCCATAGGCTGATGCCTCTACACCATAGCCGGCCTTCATGAAGGCTTCGGCCTTGGACTTGGGTATCTTTGCGAAGATCTTGCCGTAGTCATTTTCATCGGCTAGTGACGCAAGGCTCTCCACCAGGGTATCTGGATGGGCATCCTTGATGTCCATCAGATAGATCCTGCTGTTATTATCTCCATGCTGTATTACTGCCCCGTCAAGGGTAATGGTCTCATAATGCATTTGCTCTCTCCTCGATAAGGTGTGCCCTGGCTTCCCGTTCCAACCCCTCAGGGGACATGGAATAGCTATCATCATAGTCACAAAGGAGCTTTTCTATGCCTATCGCCTTGTACTCGTCTGCTTCTGTAAGAGGCAGTTCAAGATTACATTTTTCACAGTTGCGGTCACAGGTTGTAGGTACATAGTTAGTGGGTTCCTGATAGGTGGTGATGACCCCTTCGTAGTTACGAAGGATGACCTTGTTGGTTGACCATGACAGCAGGTAGTTGGGCATGACAGGAATCTTGCCCCCTCCCCCTGGTGCATCAATGACATAGGTAGGGACACAAAGCCCACTGGTATGGCCACGTAGGCTTTCCATTATCTCAATGCCCTTGCCAACTGAGGTTCGGAAATGGGAAAGGCCTTCAGAGAGGTCACACTGATAGATGTAATAAGGACGTACCCTGCTGTAGACCAGCTTCTGCACCAGGCTCTTCATGATGCGGGGACAGTCGTTCACCTCATTAAGCAGCACTGACTGGTTTCCCAAAGGGATACCGGCATCAGCAAGTTTGGTCAAGGCTTTCTTGGAGGAGCTGGTCAATTCCCGAGGATGGTTGAACTGGGTGTTCAATCAGATGGGATGGTGCTTCTTGAGCATAGTGACCAACTCGTCAGTGACACGGTAAGGAAGCACTGCTGGGATTCTGGTACCGATGCGGATAATCTCCACATGGTCGATCTTCCTCAGTTCGGTAAGGATCCAGTCCAGGTACTCATCACTGAGCATCAGAGGGTCTCCCCCTGACAGCAGGACATCACGGATAACAGGATGGTCTGCTATGTACTTGATACCAGCCTTAATCTGATCCCTATCAGGAATGCTGTCCACATCCCCTACCTTTCGCTTTCTGGTGCAGTGCCTGCAGTACATGGCACAGGTATTGCTTACAAGAAAGAGGACACGGTCAGGATAGCGATGGGTCAGACCTGGGACAGGGCTGTCAGTATCCTCATGCAGGGGATCTTCCATATCGCATTCAAGGATGTCCAGCTCCCGGACAGAAGGAAAACTCTGCTTGAAGATCGGGTCGTTCTCCAGAGATTCAGTCTGGATAAGGGAAAGGAAGTATGGGGTGATAGACATGGGGAACTTGCTGATGGTTGTCTCGATGTCCTTTCGCTTGTCATCATCAAAGTGCACATCCAACAGTTTCTCGAAGGTCTCGACGTCCTTGATACAGTGTCTGACCTGCCACTTCCAGTCGTGCCAGCGTTTCTGGTCTACGTCGGAATCGAAGCGGTCTGCAATCTGTTGTTGTGCTAGGGAAAATGCCATAAAAAAACTCCTTGCACTGCTTGCAATCCAAGGAGAAAAAACGAGTTGTTTGGCTTGGATTATGGGTCAAGCAGATGCTTGTTTTGCTCAAAATACTTTTTATAGAATTTAGAGCATTACGTAATTATATCACAGACAAGCAATAAATACAATGCTGTGGGAAATGGGGGAAATTAGAGGGAGTAAAAGGAGGGATATCTACCGATAGACAACCTCTGGGAAATACGAGGGCTATACGTAGAATAGAACCCTACAAAGGGAAGCGATCGCTGCAGAATCCACGAAGAGCCAAACTCAGATATATGCATAAGAATTTCATAACCCTTCATGAAGTCATTAGCATTGTTACATACCACTAGCTCTACCCTCCCCCTCTTGACTAATACCCCCCGGGGGTATATACAGTACCTATGAAACAAGAGGCAAAAGACAAGATAGACCCAAGATTGGCTAGGATCGAAGGGCAGGTTAAGGGAATCAGGGCTATGGTGCAGAATGACCGCTATTGTGTGGATATTCTTTTGCAGCTATCAGCTGTCATCTCCGCCTTGAAGAAGGTGGAGGACCTGGTGATGGAGAACCATCTCAACACCTGTGTCACTGATGCATTGAAGAGTGATGACGAGAAGGAAAGCCAACTGAAGATCGCAGAACTCATGGATGTCATGGCAAAGTTCCGCAGGCAGTAGCATAAAAAAAAGCAAGCTGCTGTTTCCAGTATGCTTGCTTATAGGCGATGCCAGGATTGAACTGGCGACTTCCACGATGTCAACGTGGCACTCTCCCGCTGAGTTAACCGCCCATTAGACATGAGCGATGATACTTGAATATTTTGAAACTGTCTAGTGGGTACAGAAAAAAAGTCCTCCACTGGAGATTTTACCCTAAAAGAAGTATATTAATACCAAGGAGTTTACTAGGATATGAAAACAACAATCATAACACAAGGCATGCATTGTAACGGATGCGAGACCAGGATGGTAAACGCACTGACCAACCTAGAGGACATCAAGGGCGCCAAGGCCGATGCAAAAACCGGCAAGGTGACGATCAAACATACGAAGGCTGAGACCACTGATAAGGCAAAACTCCTTATCGCTGAGATTGGCTTTGAGGTACTGACATAATGGAACAGAAAAAAGTAGCGATCGGGGGCATGACCTGTGCCTCCTGCTCCTCTGCAGTGGAAAGGACTCTGAACAAGCTTGACGGTGTCAAGCTTGCACAGGTAAACCTTGCCACAGAGAGTGCAACCATAGAGTATGAGGGGGATGGGCTCTCTCTCGAAGATATAAAGAAAGCCGTCTCCAAGATCGGGTATTCCATATTGGATGAGATAGACGAAGAGAAGAGGATGAAGCAGAAGGCAGAGGAGCTGATAAACCTCAGGCACAGACTTATCGTCTCCTCCATCTTCACGGTATTTTTGTTAGTGCTTGCCATGGGACCTATGCTGGGACTACGCCTACCCATCGGTATGGTCACCAATAGTCTCTTGCAGTTGATCTTGGCCATAGGAACTATGATCTGTGGTTCTGCCTTCTTCACCAAGGGCTTCTTAAGCCTCTCCAAGCGCGAACCCAACATGGATAGCCTGGTGGCTATTGGAACGACTGCAAGCTTCCTATACAGCCTCTGGGGCATCTTTCAGATCTTTGCGGGCAACCATGAAGCAGCGCATCACCTTTACTTTGAGGGTGTGGGTACCATACTGAGCCTTGTCATGCTGGGTAGGTATCTGGAAAATCGTTCCAAGGGTAAGACAGGTGAAGCCATTGCCAAGCTTATGGAACTTGCCCCTGCAACTGCCACTGTCTTGCGTGAGGGCAAGCAGGTTGTACTAGATGCAAACGAAGTGCAGGTCGATGACATAATCATGGTCAAGCCTGGTGAGAAGCTTCCTGTCGATGGGGTGGTCCTATCAGGTGCTTCTGCCATTGACGAGTCCTTGCTGACAGGTGAGAGCATGCCCGTTGACAAAAGCATGGGCAGCAATGTTTTCGCGGCAACGTTGAATACCACAGGAACTCTCCAGTACCGTGCAAGCAAGGTTGGCTCTGATACTGCCCTAGCAAACATCATTGAGCTTGTACAGCAGGCACAGGGGTCCAAGGCCCCCATTGCCAGGATAGCTGACAAGATCTCAGGGGTGTTCGTACCCATTGTCATGGGAATATCTGTGGTTACCTTCCTTGCCTGGTACCTTACAGGGACTACTTTCGACACAGCCATAATCAGGGCAGTCAGCGTCCTGGTCATAGCCTGCCCCTGTTCTCTAGGCCTCGCTACCCCGATTGCCATCATGGTCTCTTCGGGTAAGGGAGCTAAGCTTGGCATCCTTTTCAGGCATGCAGCGGCCATTGAACAGTTCAAGGGTGTACAGACTGTCATCTTCGACAAAACAGGAACCCTCACAGAGGGCAGACCAGTTGTCACTGATCTGCTTGCCAAGGACAGGGACTCCCTTGTCAGAATTGCTGCCAGTGTTGAGGCCAACAGCGAACATCCGCTTTCAAAAGCGGTGGTGAGCAAGGCTGAGGAAATGAAGCTGATCCTTGCTGAGACTGAAGGTTTCAAGGCCATTGTCGGTAAGGGCATTGAGGGTACGGTTGAAGGCAAACAGGTCAGGATCGGAAACCTTTCCATGATGACAGACAACACCATAGAAATAGGCAAAGAAGAGAACAAGCAACTTGACGACCTTGCCGACCAGGGTAAGACTCCCCTTCTGGTTGCCTTTGATGGCAAGCTGTTGGGAATCATCGGTGTCGCCGATACCATTAGGAAAGAAACCGCCGAAGCCATTCGGCTCCTCAAGAATGAAGGTATCAGGACAGTTATGCTTACCGGTGATAACGAGCGGACGGCCAAGGCTATAGCCAAGCAGGCTGGAATCGATGAGTTCCTTGCAGGCCAGCTTCCGGACCAGAAAGAAAGTACTGTCTCCGAGTATGCCAAGAAAGGCCATGTGGCAATGGTAGGAGACGGCATCAACGATGCCCCTGCTCTAGCCAAGGCTGAGGTGGGAATCGCTGTAGGAAGCGCTACAGACGTCGCTCGGGAGACCGCTGACATTGTCCTTGTGCGGAACAACCTCAAGGACGTGGCGAAGGCTTTCCAACTTTCAAGGGCTACGATGCGCAACATCCATCAGAATCTCTTTTGGGCTTTCTTCTACAACATATTGGGCATCCCCGTGGCAATGGGGCTGCTGACGCTGTTTGGAGGCCCTCAGCTTTCTCCTATGATCGCAGCGTTTGCGATGTCGATGTCCAGTGTCTGTGTGGTGCTGAATGCTTTGAGGCTGAATCGATTCACGTAAGAAGTACCAGAAGTATAAAAATAAAACCCTAGGAAGAAAACTCCTGGGGTTTTTCTTTGTAGTGGGGAAAAAAACCTTGTGCCCCTACAGATAATCCTTATACTAAAAACATAATGTGTCTCAATTCAAGACAGATAAGGAGTTCTGTATGCTTTTAAGGAAGAGGGTTCTAGTGGTGCTGGTTCTGGTTCTGGTCGTACTGGTTTCAGGGTGTGAAGATGGTCCTACAGTGTATACGAATGAGATTGTTGGAGGATGGGTTGATGTTGACACCGAGTGGACTGATTCGAATGATTCCCAACTTAGTTATGTTGATAATGGGTCATCCAATCATATAGATATCGCTTGGTATACTGATCCTTCGGATACAAATACTCAGGTAATGGGATTCATTGATGAGTACACCTATAGCAATGGAAAGCTGAATGGAACCTACACTAGTTTTCAAAATACTGACTCTGCTGAAGAATTCAACATCACCATCACCTTTTCCTATTCAGCTCCTACTCTGACAGCTGTAGTGTGAGCATCAAACCAAATACGTCATATCCAAAAGTGGTCGCTATCCCCTAGCATAGGCTCTGGAGGATGGGACATGAAAAAAGAAAAATACTATTTGCAGGAAGCCAAGGATGAGATCATCAGCAAGTTCAGGCAATCAGGACTGTCGAAAAGCAAATTCTGCGAGTTGCCAGAAGTGCCTATAACCACTGCCACACTCAGCAAATGGTTGGATAGGGATGGATCCAATAATTGGGAAGAACCAGGTGCAAAGAGGGAAACCCCAGCCTCGCCAGACCTTAACATCGTCTGCTACAACATTGGGGATAACAAGGCCAAAGAGGAGAATGGGCAGGAACCTACCCTTCAGCAGATGATCAGGTTCCAGCAGGATATGTACGCCCTATGTAGCCACCTGTACCGTCTCCCCTGCGACAAGGCTAGCATCAGGCTCCTCTCCCACATCAGGGAGGTGCTGTGATGGGGCTTCCGTTTGATACAGGCCTCGGGGGCAAGAGGATATTCCTGCGTGTGGGGCCGACTGATTTCCGTCGTGGAATCCGTGGGATGGTCTCCCTGGTGGTAGGGGCCATGAACCTGAGTATGGACGAGAAGTCGATGTTCGTTTTCTGCTCGACCAGCAGGAAGCAGATACGCATCGTCTACTGTGAAGGGGCAGGCTGCTGGATGCTCTGCCGGTCCGTGCGCTATGGTCGCTATTCATGGCCGATGGACAACGGGGCCGCAGCACAGATGACGGGGGAAGAGCTCCGGGACCTGTTGGCAGACCCCATCCCTCTGGGGCATCTCAAGGCACGGGGCCTGGTGACCAGGATGGATCTGCATATCTGAGAAAAAATTCGACCTGTGCGGTTGGAATAGGCACTAAGCAGCCCTGATAGAGGTTATTTCCCTTCCTTCCGACTTCAACGAC
>JAEINL010000125.1 GCA_016342655.1 Sphaerochaeta sp.
ATTCTGCAATTCTTTGAATAGTCATGGTATATATAGAATAGGTGTCAATTGTTCCTGAGTCAAGAACATTATTAGCTCTTTGTTTCTGTTGTAGGAACAAATAGCTAATAATGCTTCTAGAATGGAAACGATTGAGTTGTATTTACTTTGCGTTGTGACATAGTAATACGTTGTTTCGAAGAGGTACCGTACCGGCTGACCGGAGATTTGAATAGACGATAAGTCCCTTCATGATCGCTTGATAACGCCATGACAGCTCTCCACCCTTGTGTCTTGCTGAGAACCCGATAGTCGGCTTGCAATCACATCAAGCTGTCACAACTCTCAACCATAGGTTCAATATGGTCTCTTATAAAAGCAAGCCTATCTTGTACCTTTCGTTCAAAGAAGGAAGCAATGGAAATTACAATTTTCTTCTTTGCATTGAAATAGATCACATTACCACCATCTCCCATAGCTGCACAGGCATGCTCTTTCTCATCAATAACCCACCAGAGATACCCATAGGCCAAATCAAGTTTCGTCCATCGGCTATGTTCCCTTGTACTCTCATCTATCCAATGCTCCGATACTATGTGCTTGCTTTCCCACATTCCACGATCTAGATAGACTTGACCTATCTTTGCCATATCTAGGGCAGAAAGGGTAAGGCCCCATCCTGCTGTATGCGTTCCCGTTGAGTCAGCGACCCATCCGCTGATATCCTTGGATTTATTGAAGGCCAACTGTTCCTCTTTACTATGAAAAACTACAGTATCCTCAACAGTAATGCCCAGAGGCATAAACAGATGTTCTGATGCAAAATCAAACACAGATCGCCCAGTTGCCTTTACAAGAATACCCGACAAAATATCAGGGCCTATAAGCGGAGTGTACCTGAACTTCCCTATCTGTCCCTTACCTCCCAACAGATCAAGGGTGAACGTAACAATATCATCACTGGTGAAATACGGTATGTAAGGAGCAAAAAACGTATAGGAATACGGGGCCGTCATTGTCAGCAGATGGGCAAGGGTTACCTTTTGTATTGTCTTTTCACCTTTCTTGACAGTGTAATTAGGAAAAAAATCCAAAACGTTCTGTTCGATACTCTTTATGTATCCTTTATCAAGGGCAATCCCAAGTAAGAGGGAGACAATACTCTTGGTCACTGAATACACATGAATGCGACTTGTGGCTGTACATCCATTAAAGTAATTCTCGTAGAGTGTCTTTCCCTCCTTCAAGACAACCAAACCTGCAATATTGCCATAGTCCTTGAGTATCTTCTTTTCCAACTCAGTCACTTCTTCTTGCTTCATACACTACTTTCCTCTGTTACCTGGTCGGTACGTTCTTCTTGACTGGATAATAGACCTCAGTTATAAGCTCACTCTCTGCTGAAACCTGTGAAGGGTCAGTTACATAGACTTCATACAGCGCATCGCTGGACTCATAGCCTTCCTTCGCCGCCCATGTGCGTTGTTTGGCGTACACAGAAGGCAAGCCGGAATAGGAACCCTGGTGAACCGTCTTCAAACAGAGTCGGGGATAGAAATCTCTAGTACCTGTAACATATTCCTGTACAGGAATGGCAAATTCCGTATCCAAACCAGAGGAACTGAACTCTGCACTATGAAAAAGGGCCATGGGGGGCGCAAGTATGGTCAATTTGTCGTCTGCAATTCTCCTGAACAGTTTGCCAAAGCACCTACCATACGCATCAGGGAAATCACCCTCCTGAACCATGTTCCTCAAAGAGAGAAGATACATCCTAGGCACTTCGACCAGTTGCACCTCAATGTTTTCAAGATAGGACATGATTGACTTGCCTTGTTTCAAATCAGCTAAGTCCTCATGGAGTTGTTCTAGAGTATTTTCAAATTCCCGTACTTGCTTCTCAAGTTCTTTTTCCTTTTTCGCAAGTGCCAAGCAGAGTTTTTCATCCTGTAAGTCTTTTGTCGCAAGTATGGCTTTGATTTCTTCCAGAGAAAAATTGTAGGACTTCAAACGATTGATGCATAACATCGTTTCCAACTGGTTAATGGAGTAATAGCGATACCCCGTTTCTGGATTGACCTCGTCAGGCAACATGAGCCCTATTTCAGCATAATAGCGAAGTGTCTTCGTAGAAACTTTACATATATTTGAAAACTCTCCAATAGATACCATAGATCATTCTCCTTGCAGTGGATTCTATACCACCTACCTTAACCATACACCTTGCCCTAAGAGCAAAGTCAATGAGAAAAGGGTATATGTGCAACAGACATATAAAAATCCACTTCTTTTTATCAGAGTGGATACTGTAAAGCTCTCAAATTACTCTATGTAAACCACAAAACTAAAACCAATTCTACAGGTATATTCGTACTCCCATAGGTCCCGGAAGGTGTGGATGAGTCCAGCAAAAACATCATGCCACCCACACTCTGACCTCATAAGTATCAAGGAAACGATTGCAGAGGATATTCTACAGCATCAAGATCAAAAAACTTGTAGGTTTTTTAACAGCAATATAGATGTGTTTGAGTTTGTGGATATCATTACCTCTGCGGAGAAGACAGTTCAAGCAGTTATCGTGACTCAGAATGGTAAAGTTACAGAAAAGCCTCTTGGCATAGCTACCATGTGGGATGCTGGGTATATTCTTTCAGAACTGGGATCTGCTTGAGGTTTTCTTCAATTAATCCTAGATGCCTCGCTAGGGTTCTGTTACATTTCATCTTCATCAAACTCCAATTCCTCCTCGGCTTTAATATATGATTCGATTCTAGCGTGGATATCTACTTCACTGACAAACCAGTTATTAGCACGGCAAAGCTGCATGAACTCAGCTATACGGTTTACTCCTGTAATCTCTTGTAACGTGATTACCACTCCAAAATGCAACCCTTGGCCGGACTTTGTCTGTAGGCGTTCCTTAGTCTTGATATTGATACCCCAGTTGGGCGATGATGGACTTAGGCGTTTCCGTGGAAGATTACGTTCCTTCTTTCCTTCAGAGATATGTTTCACATTATCCCATTTTCGATATCTGTCTCGCACTTCCTTTTCAAACAAAGAATGTGGCTCATCATCTCCTTGTACGTTATTGTTGATTGATTTTATCTTACCTTTCTTGTCTATCCTTCCGAAATGGATGTCCATCTCCGTATCAGTATAGTCGACGCCCTGAGAACGGGAACACTTTGGAAAGTAGCAAAGCGTAGCCCGCGCGATATAGGGGAACTGGTCTTTGTTCATTGGAACAGGGATGGTGTATGCATAGGTTTCATATGCTTCGGATACTCCCTGCACCACAAACCTGATCTCTCCGTCAGGCGTATTCAAGACATCCTCTATTCGCGTTGGGACAACTCCGAAGCCAACAAGATCCCTGTTAGTGACAGTGTTTTTCCACCCTGCGGCAGAATCAAGAAGGAGAGCTTTCGCAACCTCCCGGGGAAAGCCCATAATATGTATCAGATATGCCAATTTCCGAGCAATCCAAGGGGCCGCAAAAGATGTCCCCGATTCCTTGACTCTTCCTCGGCTGGAATAGACAACCATACCATCCTGACAATCCCCACCAAAAACAGCAACATCGGGTTTCTTGTAAAAATACAGCACTGGGCCCTTACTGGCATATTCCACCGGCTTCCCTGTCAAAGAGACTGCATTAACCACCAAAGAATTGATGGAATCGGCCGGAGCTCCTAGCTTGGGATAATTTTTATGGCGGTCCCGATTGTTCGTTCCTGCCACCACAAAGATGACATCATTTTCAAATTGGAGCTCATCTAGGAGCGTCGCTTCGGGGGAAATGAAATTCGGCTCAACCTCCAGAGGAGAACCAAGGGAAAGGTTCCATACCTTGATATCCCTGTTTGTTTCCACGATGGAACGTATCGCTTTCATCAGGTTGGCTGTACTGTTCCTCGTATGTTTTGCGACTCCAAAATGCCGGACACGAAAACGTCCACATCCATCATTAAGATGGGCATTCAGGGAGGGCCCATCAACAAGAATAGAGGAGATTGCAGTCCCATGTGCGTAATCATCACTCTCAATAAGAGCTGGGGGTACCATACAGGTATAATCCACCCATGAAGAGAAATACGACTCTTGATCGAAGAGAGTGTCGATGACACCTATGACTGGCTCGTCCCTTGGTTCCGGAATTGAGAAACCAGAGGAAGGACCAGTGCCCCCATCATCGATGATTGCGTCAATTCTCCCAAAATCAGATACCGCCATTGCTACCAGATAAGGAGCCTCGCTGATGATCTTATTGTACTGGTCAGGGGTCACCAGCCACGTAACATCATCCAATACCCTGATACTTTCATCCTGCATTCCCAGTCTCTTGAGAATCTCTTCCCGTTTCAGTCCGGTATCATACAGGGTGACAATCTGGCTACCTGAAATGGATGTTATCCGTTCTTCAACCCCAAAATGGTCAATATAATAGGCATCCTTGATGATATGACAAAACCGAGATTTGCTCATACCATGGGCAGTGATAACTCTTTCGCTTTGTTTTTTCCTGTGTAGTTCATCAGGGGAGAGCTTTCTCTTGAGTTTCTGAGTATTGTTATTCAAGATATCCATCTCTTCAGCAGTAAGGATGGAATCAAATCCCTCCTTCAGAATAGAGAGGACTTTTGGCAACTGCTCCAATCCTCGTTCAAGGGTTCGAACATTGACACAATGGGTGATGATATGTTTGGGGTTTCTCTCATCTGAGAATTTGGCGCCGACAATAGTAGTATTGGGGGATAGGGATCCATCAGTGAGTATTGCTCCCATTCGGTTACTTTTTGCCACGACGTCCTTGTAATATATTGAAATCAAGGGCTTGAACAACCTGCGCTCCTGTGTCCAATAGCGATGGGCACCATCAAGCGACTGAATCAATCGTTCAATATCAGAAACGCTGACCTTTTTTCCCATGGGTAGAGTTGGCGCCCCAGGCCGGTTCGCATTAGGGACCTGATTGAACTTTCCTTTCAGTTCCAACACCTTGTTCATTTCTTATTCTCCATCAGCTCTCGGGATACCCGGCTCTTTGAAACTTTGGACAGGATTTCAATATCGCGCACAGAGAATCCCAGTGCCTGAAATTCCTTGTAGTCTCCAGAGAAACCCGGTCTTATCTGTTTGAACAGGCGTGACAGATAATCAAACTCTTCATTAGGATTGCTGAATGCGATAGCTGTCTTTATGAGATTCTTCAGTTCTCCGGGATAGGGTATAGGATCCATCAATGCGAGTATTTTTCTAAACAACCTTATATTCCGCCCTTGAAATTTGAACTGTTGCAATAAGTTTTCAAGAATGATATCGGCAATTTCCTGGAGATCTTTTTTTACATACCGATTGAAGTCTGTTACTTTGTCAAAACGACGGATAAGAGCCTTGTCAAAGGATTCAAAAAGATTTGTTGTGGCCAACAGGACGATTCGGCTGTTAAGGCCGTCCAGCCCTTTCAATACAGCTGATGTAGCCCTGCCCATTTCTCGCAGGTCACGCGAGTTTGTTCTATCAAGGGCTATAGAATCAAGTTCATCAAACAGGATGATGATCTGCTCCGGATAGGGAACGTCATTAATTTCGGCTCAATCATAAACCTTGTGGGATTTTGTTAGTCTTAGGGTTCCTGACATAGGTTTTTCTGCTGGCATCAAAGA